>DYJQ01000010.1:11976-21219 GCA_020723045.1 Candidatus Micrarchaeum sp. | reverse complement strand
AGTGCGGGTGTAAGAAGGATAAAAGCGGTTTTAGAAAAATAATAAATGCTCGAAATCTTTATTTCTTCATCATGCTCTTGTACATGCGCTTAATGTTTCTCCAGTGGCTGCCCTCCCAGTATGCCTTTCCACACTTGGGGCACAGCCAAAAGCGTCTTTTATTCTTTAACACGTCCGGAGGGACTAGGCCTGCTACCTCGCTCTTAACAGCCTTCCTCAATCTCGTATTGCAATCAGAACACCTCATCTTTTCCGGAAATGTGAATGTGAGATGGAGGTCTTTCCTAATCTGCCTGAGCTGGCCCAGCGTATCAGTTGAGGTTATCAAAAGATACTTTACTCCATGCTTTCTGCACTTATCCGCGAACGGCCTGTCCCGTGTTATGAGAGTGCGCCCCTCCTTTTTTGCAAGTGAGGCCAGTTCATCATCCCCCTTTGACTGTATATATGCCACATCAATCCCAAATATGCGCAGGAGGGATGCAGACCTCCCCAGCATCTCATCAAGAAGCAATTTGTGTTTTCTATTTTGCATGCTCATTCACACCGCGCCCGAGATTTTTAATAAAGAGCGGGCATTCAATAATGAGCGATTCAAACTCACCGCCCTCGCCTGCAATGTTTATGCCATATTTTTTATTGAGATTAACGAGCGCATCTATATCACTTTCAGTTATCTCCCTATTGAGCCAACAAGAACCATCAAGGCCCTCTGCCGCCACTGAAGTAAATATGAACCTGAACCCGTCTTTAAGCAACCTCCTCATATGCATCTCCTGGTCCACATGCCATAACGGTGAAAATACGCGCAAACCAAGCCTATCGCACACCGATTCAATGCGCATGCGCTGGTAATCTGAGTAGAGGGCGCCTGTAATAACCCCTTCTATTGAGTATCTCTCCTTTGCGAGCGCAATAGCCCTCTCTAAATCATCTAATTCCTCTTCCTTTTCCCCGCGCGTTTCAATACGCACGAGTGGAAGCCCCATCCTCTCTGCATGCTCTTTAACAACATCTATCCTAGGTGTGTGGAACATGTATGAGTGGGGGTTTGCGCTTGCAATCGTGATGAGACAGGAGATATCATAATTGCGTTTGAGCATGAGGTACGTTGCATATGCGCTGTCCTTCCCTCCAGTGTAAAGGGAAGCGAGGCGGATGTTTTTGATTGCAGATATACCCGCAAGATAAGCGCCGGTTGTCCTTCCGCTTGCCTCCGCTATGGCGCGTATCATCTCCATTGAGTTGGAGCCGTACTGTGCAGCCTTTTTGGGCCTATTGTAGTACGCTATATCCATGCCATAGTGCTCCTTAAGCACATTGCGGAGCACTCTCTTGTCTTCCAGCTCTTGTGTCGGCAGGGTGAGTGACACTCTAACCAACTCCTTATCAAGGAATGGAACCCTCAATTCCGCATTGTTGGCCATGCATATGGTGTTGTCGCGGTAGAGGTCGCGCTCGTGGATACTGCGAAGAGAGCTGAGTTGCTCATTATGAATATTAACTTGGGGGGCCTTGAACCTTGCATAACCCGCAAATATATCATCTGCGCCAAGGCCTGAGTAGAGCACCTTCTTTCCACCACCCCTTGCGGCCCTCGCTGCAAAATAGAGTGGAGCTGCAACACCTATCTTTACGGGGTCGCATGAGTCTATTATTCCACATAATGCTGGAAGCGTATGCTCCAGCTCATCCCTGCTGAATTCAACCTCGACATGCTCAAACCCATACTCATGCGCGAACCTTCTCGCTTGAATCGCATCGATTGAGTTTTCGCCTGTGAATGCAGTATAGAGTGTGGGTGGGTTATTCATCTCACGCATACGCAGTGCGATGAAAATGGAGTCAATACCCCCAGAGAAGAGTATGCCAAAAGGCATATCTGCGATGCGCTTATCAACAGCAGAGAACAGCACGCGTGATAAATCACCGCTGTGCGGTGGCTTGCCAAAAAAATCATTGTAAATCCAATTTACCCGCTTGCCCTTTACTTCATAAATCATAACCGTTCTTGGATGAAGCTCACGTAGGTTTTCCCTTGATGCTTTGCGTTCTGATGCAAATAGGAGAGGATTGAGAGAATAAAACAGGGGGTTGACGCCTAAAGGGTCACGAAATGCATATACCGTTCCATCCCTGTAATAGACACATGCAAAATCACCATCTAAATCTTCCAGTATGCTTGTAATATTGCGCTCCAGCCTGCTTTCATTCTCAAGTATCTTGAATAAGACCTCGGCATCATTCCTTCCATCTACACCGTACTTCTCAGCCAGCTCTTTCCAGTTATAAATCTCGCAGTTTGCGGCTAGTATCCCATTCCCTTCAAACGGCTGTTCAATGTTGTGGCCCACCACGGAGTGAAGAAAGTGCGAGAAAACAATACCATCCCTCTCCACCGCCTTATGGCCGTCCCCGCCCCTGTGTGCAATTACCGCCTCTGCGGCCTTAAACCCTTCCCATCCATTTTCGCACACTATTATGCCACACATCGAAAGACACTGATGAGAGCTATGCCGATTAATATTTATTAGGATTGTGATGCCGACATTATGCATGGATGAGCTCGTTCTTGCAGCGTATTCAGAGATAGGCCTGAAAGGCACTGCCACAAGGAAGAGGTTTGAGAAACTACTAATAGAGAATATTGTTGCATGCGGGGCACGGTTCAAAGCGGGAATGAGACAAAACAAATTAGTGCTCGAGCCTGAACGTGAGGCTGACATGCGCCTGCTCATGGAAAAAATCAGGTTTGTGTTTGGGGTTGAGTATTATGCAAGGGCTAGAAGGATGAGGCTCACATCACTCGAAGAATTGGGAGGAGAAATTGCAGGGATGTACGCACAAAAAGTAAAGGATAAGAAATTCAGGATAACTGCAAGAAGGGTTGGAAGGCATGGGTTTACATCGATGGATGTGCAGAGAGTGGTTGGGGAGCATGTACGCAGGGCTGGCGGCAGCGTGGACCTGAAGCATTATGATGTTGAGATAGTGGTGGATGTGAGGAATGCGGAGGTTTATGTTTATGATGAAGTGGTGCGCGGGCCGGGAGGCCTGCCAATAGGGTCGGCTGGTGATGTGGTAGTGCTCTTCTCTGGCGGGATTGACTCGCCAGTGGCTGCATGGATGGCTATGAAACGCGGGTGCAGGCCGGCATTTCTGTATGTAAACCTTGGAGGAGAGGAAACACTCGCGAATGTATATAGAGTGTACGCTGGGCTTGTGGATGTGTGGTCTCACGGAAAAGATTTGGGCTTCTACGTCGTAGATGGAAGCAGGCTCGTAGATGAAATAAAGAAGTGTGTAATGCCCTCTTACAGGCAGGTTGTGCTTAAGAGGGCGTTCTATGTGTTGGCAGAGAGGTTATGCAGGAATATTGGCGCGAGTGCGGTTGTAACGGGTGAGAGTATAGGGCAGGTATCAACACAGACAATAAAGAATATGGGAGTGATAGAGGGGGACAGCAAGATGTTATTCATACGGCCCATCATTGCGTTTGATAAAGAGGAAACTATAGAGGTTGCCAAAAGAATCGGCACGTATAATGCATCAGTTTGTGTTGGAGAGCTTTGCAACATCTCACAGGGGGGTGTGAAAACCGCGGCGGAGGAGTGGGTGATGGAGAAGGAATATGAAAAAATAAAGAGGGTGGTGGAAGGGATGGATGTAACTATAGTTACAAAAGAGGCGGTCCGCCAAGACGCACCCAACATACCCGAAAATGACAGCATAACCATAGATATCGACAGGGAAAAAATAGATATTGACAGGCTCGACAGGACAAAATTCTATGTGATCGTATGCAAAGAGGGGGTGAGGGCATCAAGAGAATGCGAGATACTGCGCGCATTAGGATACAAGTGCATTGGAACAAAAAGGAAGTAAGGCCTCAAATTAGGCATAGGTTATCTCTCTTTTGCCTTCATCTATCTCAAATTCTCTCCCGGTGAATTGTGATATCACATACATGTTTGTACGCGCATGGCCAGACAACTTATCATATCTTATCGCACCTTTGCCTGCAAGCGCGATGTAAAGCAGGAGCTGGTCCACCATATTGTGGTCTAGTGCATTCCCAGCTAGTTCCTCTTCATACTGCATGAGCACATCGCGAGCCACCTTCTCGGCGGGTTTTCCAACTTGGCCGAGGCCATCTGCCCCTACACAGTAGTTTTCGAATTCGCATATAAGAGCCAGTGCATTGCCAGTGCTCTGGCTTTTCTCATAATTGCGTTTATCAACAGTAAATTTGTGCTTAGGCGAACCCGCTAGATACCTCTCCTCCCTCTCATTGATGTGTGCAGGCAGGTTTGATGAAATGATATATGCACGCTCATGCACCTGCACGCCCCGCTCAGTAAAGTTGTACGGTTTTGGCTTTGAGGGAGTGATGTCCAGCACGGCCACACCGCCGCCTTGAGGATAGAAGCCGGGCCTCTCCATCATTGCACTCGCGTCTACCCCCATACTCCGCACGTTATGCAGAAAGCAGTGCTCAAAATATTCATATGATGGCGATTTCATTACGTGCGTTCCTCCTTTTACAGTGATGCTGCTCTTACCGTCCGCGTACAGAAGCACCGGCAGGATTGATTGCATCAATAGAGTGCATGAACCCGCAGTCCCGATATCAAAATCATACTGCCCGCCAACAACGGTCTTTGGCTCGAAGTAAAGTTCTGTCGACCCTAAATTATTGCCGCTCACTATTGCATTGCTGACTCTGGCCACTGCGTTGACTGCGGTGAGGTGCTGGGGGAGAAGGCCCTTCTTAGGCCTATTCGCACGTATGTTTGTGATGTGAAAAGGCATGTTGAGTATGCACCCTAGTGAGAGTGCAGTCCTCAATATCTGGCCCCCTCCCTCTAAGTAGGAACCGTCAATCTCGAGCATGTGCTTATTTCAAGAAAAAACAAATATATAAAATAGAATTACTTGCTCTGGAAGAAGTAGACAATGATTGTTATGATGATCCACACAACAATTGAAACGAGTGTTATCTGAGAAAGTGGGATTGGGTTGAAGAACCAGATGGCTCCCGCGAAGAGGGCAGTCAGAATCGTGCTGAGAATGACACTCACAGCGATCTTGAGCATGTTGTCCTCCTCTTCCTCTTCAATGAGCTCCTTCACCTCTTCCTTTACCTCTTTCTCGATCTCTTTCTCCACATCCTTCTCAACTATGGGTTCTATTTCCTCTATAATCTTCTTCTCTTCAGAAGTAATCTTCGGCTTCTTGGCGGCCTTCACGGCTTTTCGCACCCGTCCCCGTCCAGCCTTCTTGAGTTTTCGTTTCTTAGTAGCCATTTTCACACCCTTAACTAAATAGCACTGTTTATTTATAAATCTTTAACTATATCTTTTATATGGCGGAAAATAGGCTAAAGGAGAGAGTACGGGGGCGACGTGATGGCTGAAAAAAGACAAGAACTGGAATCAATACTAGCAGAGCTGCGCAAAGTAGGCGATATTGATGCAAGCGCAATCGTTAGGAGGGATGGCTTAATGGTTGCGAGCGATATGCCTAATTATGTTGATGCCAGAACGATTGCTGCAATGACTGCTGCCCTTGTCGGTACAGCTGAGACGTCTGTCAGTGAGCTGAAGCTTGGCGAGTTCGGCCAAGTGATCGTAGAAAGTGCAGATGGGAAGTTGGTTGCAACGGGTGCCGGTGGGCTTGCAATACTGGCTTGTCTTGTTGGCAAAGATGCAAACCTCGGCTTGGTGCTCCTGAGTATGGAAAAGAGCAGCAAGAGGATTGCTGAGATTTTAGGGGGTTGAGCATGGTTTCAGACCCAAAAAAGATGATTCAAAACGCAAAAAGGATATTTGGGCGGGTAGCGGAGACTATAGGGCTTGAGATACTCAAGGATAAGGCAAATGAGGGCAGGTTTAGGGAGATTTATATTGAGAGACTCACAAAAATCGTAGGAAATAAGGACCTTGTGGTCAACATAATAAACAAGGAGTGAATGAGGGAACGTTATATGGCAGAAAGAAAGAATGATGGCTCCAGAGTGCCCACGGGAATTGAGGGTTTTGATAGTATGATTGAGGGCGGGTTCGAGAGGCAGTCTATAATGATGGTCGCGGCTGAAGCGGGTGCGGGAAAGAGCACACTCGCCCTCCAGTTCCTCTATAACGGTGCAGTCAATTACGGCGAAGCCGGCCTATACATCACGTTTGAAGAGAATCGGGGGCAGGTATACAGGCACATGAAGAGGTTTGGCTGGGATTTTGAGAAGCTTGAAAAGGAGGGGAAGTTCAGGTTCATGCAGTACCAGCCGCACGAGGTCGAGAAGTTCTTCAATGACGGCACAATAATCGAGGATGTGGTGAGAGACTATAAGATAAAGAGAATTGTCATAGATTCCGTAACATCTTTTGCACTGCTCTTTGAAAATGAGTACAAGAGACGGCTTTCAATACTGCAGTTGTTCAACAACATAAAGAAATGGGGTGTGACTGCACTGCTCACATCAGAAGGCGAGATAACACCCCAGGGCGATATGAAGGCAAGGTTCGGTGCAGAATTCCTTGCTGATGGTTTTATCGCAGTGCATTCAATACGCAGGAAGGAGATACGCGATTTTGCGCTTGAAGTCGTCAAGATGAGGGGCACGAATCATATGAGAAAGATGGTGCCGTTCAAGCTAATTGATGAACAGGGGATCGTCTTATACCCAAACCAGCCGGTTTTCGGCGAGTCATCCTTCTGACCGCGGCACATCGCAAACACTATGCTGAGCACATCGGTTGAGATTGACTCCAGCGACACAAGGCCTTTTACTTTGTGGTGCACACTGGACCCGTTTATGAGCGGCATTATTATGTGGGAGGATGTGCCCCCTACTATCGCGCCAACTATCCCGTTAATCAGCGTGCTGGGTACTGAGAATCTCCTGAGTAGAAGCTCGGCTAGAAACCCTATGAATAGCAGTATACCGATAAGCGCGATTATCTCTGTCACCAGGAGCGCCATGTGCTAGTTCTCTTCCCCCTAAATAATAAAAACTGTGAGCTCGAAATATACGTGTGAATAATGAACTAATAAAGAATGAAAATGTCCTGCTCCCTGAATTCCTGCCCGACAGGTTGCCGGGGAGGGAGAGGGAGATTGAAGATATTGCGTACAATTTCAAGTTTGCGTTGAACGGCAGGAAACCTGAGAACCTACTCATTTACGGGCCGCCGGGTACGGGAAAGAGTGCTGTGCTCAAGTATGTAATCGGGCAACTGGAGGAATTTTCTGGGAAGGTGAGGATAGCATATATCAACTGCTGGCATATGGGGACGAGGTATGGTGTGCTTGGAGAGGTTGCAAGAATGGTTGGTTATATCTCACCTGTAAGGGGGGGCGCTGTTGAGGATATCATCTCCAGAACTGCGGAGATCGCAAAGAAGAAGGGGTTGTTTGTGGTGGTAGTGCTCGATGAGCTCGATAGGCTTGTTGCGAGTGGGCACGGTGATGTTCTTTATGATATAAGCAGGATGAATGAGGTGTACGGGGCAAAGATAAGCGTGGTTGGGATTGTGAATGACTTCCAGCTGGTGATGGGGCTCGACCCAAGGATAAGGAGCTCGGTTGTGAATAAGGATATTGAATTCAAGGCATACACTGCACCGCAACTGAAACAGATCCTGCTGGAGAGGGCGAGGCTTGCTTTTACAAATTTTGATGATGATGCAATTGGCCTCATTGCGGCGCATGCGTACAATAATAATGGGGATGCGCGGTTGGGGATAAGCCTGTTGCTCTCTGCTGGAAGGATAGGTGAAAAGAGGGGCCTGGACAGGTTGACTGTTGAGTGTGCAAAAGAGGCGGCGGCTCAGAAGAGTTTTGTCCCAAAGGTTGAGAAGGCAGAGGTTGTGCTGGGCGATGTGGAGAAAAGGATAATTGTACTTCTAAAAGAGAGGGGGGAGATAAAAAGCGGGGAGCTCTACGGGAAGATGAAGGAAATAAATGAAAGGACCCTACGCAACCATCTTGCCAAGCTTGAGGAGTCGGGCATCATCACGATTGAAGAGGTGGTTGGGAAAGGGAAGACGAGGATAATAAGATTAAGGGAGGGGCAGTGAGTGCGCCTTGCTAAATCTATAAGCATTTTTATCCTAACATAACCCATGGATGCAGAACGGAAATATGAAATTATAACACGGAACCTGCAAGAAGTTGTTGGCGAAGCGGAATTAAGGGAGATACTGGCTAAGAGGAACCTAAAAGTTTATTTGGGCACTGCAACTACTGGCAGGCCGCACATCGGCTATTTCGTGCCCATGATGAAGATAGCTGATTTTCTTGAGGCAGGGTGTGAGGTTACTGTATTGTTCGCAGACCTGCACGCATACCTGGATAATATGAAGACATCATGGGAACTGCTTGAGAAAAGGACACAGTATTATGAGCATGTGATAAAGCAACTGCTTATGATTACGGGTGCTGACCTCTCAAAGCTGAAGTTTGTAGTTGGGACGGATGTACAGCTAAGCAGGGAGTACACATTAGATGTGTACAGGCTCTCGGCTATAACTACAGAGCATGATGCAAAGAAGGCTGGCAGTGAGGTGGTTAAACAGGTCGAATCTCCTAAGATTGGGGGCCTGCTCTATCCCCTGCTACAGGCGCTCGATGAGGAGTATCTCGGGGTGGATGCGCAATTCGGCGGTGTTGACCAGAGGAAGATATTCATGTTCGCGGCCGAATATCTCCCAAAGATAGGCTATAAGAAGAGGATACATCTCATGAATCCGATGGTGCCCGGCCTCTCTGGCGGGAAGATGAGTTCTTCAGAGCCGGAGTCGAAGATAGACTTGTTAGACAGTGAAGAGGAGATAATGAAAAAGTTCTCAAAGGCGTTCTGCCCTGCGGGCGAGGTGGAGGATAATGGCGTGCTCGCACTCTGCAGAATCGTCTTGTTCCCACTGCTGGAGAAGAAAGGCAGGCGGTTTGTGATAAAGAGGCCGGAGAAGTTCGGCGGTAATGTTGAGTTTGCAAGCTATCATGAATTAGAGTCTGCATACAAAAACAGGGCAGTCCATCCAATGGACCTAAAGAATGCCGTTGCGGGTGAGTTCTGCGTACTGTTGGGGCCGGTGCGGGAGCATTTTGCAAGCGGGAATATGAAGGGGCTGGTTAAGGAAGCATATCCTGATGAGTAGTATTACTTGAAAGTTTTTCTTCTCAAGCACCCTGCACTCAAAATCAAAATACTCCGGTCATATCTTCTTCTCAATCCTTGCCATT
>DYJQ01000010.1:0-11876 GCA_020723045.1 Candidatus Micrarchaeum sp. | reverse complement strand
CCTGCACTCAAAATCAAAATACTCCGGTCATATCTTCTTCTCAATCCTTGCCATTATTTGCCCCTCGCATGTGCTACTACCTATCAAAAATAATAAGAGTGGGGCCACGAGGATTTATTCATATGGGCGCTTCCGCCCGTGAGTTGAGAAGGGCCGCGCTGGGGGCCCTTCTTTTGAACCCCGATCTGCTGGTTTCCTCAAACACGGCATGATTATGCCAGTGTAGCAAGCTCCAGTTTAATACAATCATAGAACCTTGCGGTTCTCAGTAAACCAGACCCAGTAATCCCGTGAGGGGATAGGTGGGTTGCGAAGGGGGAAAGGGGATGTGCCCCTTTTCCCCTCGACTGGAGCCAGCCGTGTTGCCAGGTTGCACCATGGCCCCAACAGCGTGAATTGGGCTTATAATATTTAAAATGTTTTTTTGGGGATTTAGAAATATGAGACTAATATTTCTAACCATCACACTCATGCTTGCGATGGTGGTTGGGTGCATAACACAAAAGGCTACTGTTACGAATGTTGTTGATGGGGATACAATCGACATCTCAACTGGCGATAGAATACGCCTAGCTGGTATAAACACACCTGAAAAAGGTGAGTTGTGCTTTTTGGATGCAAAGCTTTTCTTGGAATCAAAAGTGCTTGGGAAGGAAATTGGGATTATGGGCTTGGGAAAGGATAAATACGGGAGGGAGCTTGCAGAGGTTTACCTGAATAATGAGAATATCAATCTTGCATTGCTTAGGGAAGGGCTTGCCAGCGCGTATTATAACGACAACATTGCATGGGAGAGCTATGTTGATGCGGAGGGTGCTGGAAGGAATGGAAATGGATGTATGTGGAAAGAGAGTGAAAATGGAAAGTGTATAGAGGCGGAGCGTGTTGGGTCTGGGTTTATGCTGCAAAACGCATGCAATGTAACTATAGTTACAACTGCGCTCCTTCGCGATACCTCCGCATCTCACAGGTTCACCAAACAACTAAACATTGCACCGTATAGTGCACTAAAAATAAGCGAGGAATGCGGCACCGACACTATAAATACCATATACCTCTGCCAGCACATATTCAACGAGGATGGTGATGAATTGTTAGTTTATGACAGCACCGGCCTTATGGGTTTTTCTGCCTACGGAAAATATAACAGCTAAACGTATGCCTCTTTCTTCTTAGTCTTGAGCAGTTCCACCTCTTCTGCAAGCATCTTTTCAAATGCTGGGCCCCACATAGCATCAACTGCCTCGTAATTTATGTTGCCCTCTGCATCCTCCAGCTCTTTCAGGACCTTGTTTGCAAGTGATGATGCCTGCATGACAAAATCCATCTCAAGAAGGTCATAGAATCCGTACTTTTCAAATGCCCGATATATCTGCGAATACACTTTGCCCTTGAATACGGCCTGCATTATCATCTGCTCTGGGGACAGGCCGCGTTCCTCCGACCTTCTCTTGAGTGCCGGGGGCACAAATTTTATCTTGAGCGTCTTCTGCAACTTGCCGAGGTCAACCTCATCTATGAGCCACTTGTTCAACTCTGGATTCTCAATAAACAGCGCCTTGCATACCGAAGAATTTATGTCGATACCGCGCACAAACTCAAATACCTCCTCAAATTTCTTGTTTTCAATATCGCTCTCATAACACTTGCCGAGCAATCTATACGTTGCGCTCTTTCTTCCGAACCGTATCTTCTTTAGGAAAGAATACCTGTCAGTAGCAAACATGCTGGCCGCAGGAATGCCAAAGACAAGCTCCAGCCTGTCGCGGATGTCTTTGAGGCTCTGTGCGTGCAAGTTGTAGAGCACGAAAACGCCCGGCTGTGTATTCAGAAGGTTTATTATGCCTTGGATCGCCACCCTCGACCTCACTTCATTTATGATTAGTGCAGCATCGCCCATTCTTAGCGTTGCACTCGTGAGGGCAACTAGTGAAAGTGCCGCCGCTGGGCCCGTCTCAACCTCTTTGTCGGAGGGCATCGACCTCATTACGCCTATATGGAATCCCCTTTTTCTGTATGCAGAGACTGGTATCTCCTCAATATCTTGGATGGGTATTATTCTCATCTTTGTGCCTATCGCAATCATCTTTGCAGCAGTAAATGCCGTTTTGCCAACACCTTTAAGGCCGAGTATTGCCTCTGATGACCCGAGGAATACCATCATGTCATCATAGCCTGCAAAGAAAGCGGAGAATGACTTGTACCTGAGATACTCCGCATACGTAAACGGCTTCTCCCTCATTAGGCGGAGTGCTCCCTGCCTCTCTCCAAATGTTGCGGGGGGGCCTTGCAGGTGGCATCTCATATTAAGCCGTTTGAGCACAAGGTCGACGATGGGGTTTTGAGGCCCGTAAACAGCATTCTTATCCGTTGAAAGTATGTTGTAAAACAGCTGGTCCACCAGCTTGTTGTTGTACCTATAGACCATGTGGCATATGCCAAACAGCCTATGCTCAAGATAGATGGGTGCATTCTCTGCATCCACATATATGTCTGTTATGTTGCGCTTGTCTAGGCATGCAACCTCGATGGGCTCGCCAAGGCCCACCACCCATGAGCTCGCAATCCTGCCGAGAAGGAGCGTCTGCTCCGGGGCCACTTCTATTTTATTGTTGATTGCATATTCAAAGAGGTATTTTCTATACTCTCTTGTCTTCTCATCAAAGAGCGTGTTATAATCCTTTACCTGTATGCCACGCACTATATTCATTTCCCTATCTATTAGTTTTATCGTTTCTTCAATCAACTGAGAGGGTGTCTTTTCCAGCAATGGGTTCTCAATAATATACCAGTACGCCTCCGAGCCAGGAACATCATATATTGCTATTCTATACCCAAAATCGAGATCATATACCGCGCCCGGCTTGTCAAGTGGCTTTGACCCTTCAGGCAGCAGAAGCTCAAGAGAGTCAACAAACTTCATTACTTTCATATTGAGAAGGGAGATAAACGCTTGTCTCAGGTCTCCTTTTTCCTTCACGAGCGAGTACATCTTTGTCTCCTGCAACTTCTTGAGTATCCCGTTTATCCATGCCCTAAAATTCTTATACGCCTCGTAGAATGCCGCCTTAGACGGCTGTGCCTCCTTATAGTCTATTATCGTCCTCTCGGCTATGAGAGGGTTCATCATAAGCTCTTCATAAATCTTGCCAATCGTCTTTTTACGCAAGTCATACGCGTCGTCATCTTCCCTCCCATAAATCTGCTTGTTGAGCACGAGTTTCTCAACTTGTTTCAAAAACCGTATGTATGACATTATCACGTCTACTTTATCCCCAGTAAGCTCAAACACCAATTGCTCTTCATACCTTATCTTCTCAAAATCTGTCCTTATCAGCGTTGCCATGGCCCTCAAGTGGTTGCCTATAAATTCCGGGGACATGAATTCATATGGTGAATTGGTACAATCAAAAACCAGCACGTTGCCTGATATATTCATGTCGCACATATGATATATGTTTAACTGAAACTATAAAAACATAAACCAAACCCCCGGCCCCCTATAATGAAGTTATTAAATAATTGTATGCAAATATCTACAGTGGTGTTTAGCATGTCGCTTTTGCCATATGATATGAAAGTAACACTCTCGCCGATGAGATTAAGGAAAGGTGATGATAAACCAGTGCGCATGACAATACTGCTCAAGAACGTTGAACAGCAGGAAAACCTGACGAGTGTTGTCATAGACATACCCTCGACTGTTGGGTTCGACAGAACGGGTTTTGTAAACAGGAAGGAGATTCGTGTTGGGACGATGGCCCCTAACGAAGAGAGGTCTTTTGATATTGACCTGTTTTCCCATCAGAAGACCATTTCTGGAAGCTATGTTGTCAAAGTGAGTGCAAATAAGCACTATAGGGGATATTCACACATATTGGGCAACACATCAAAGGAGATAACCTTAAGGGTTGTTTAATGATGTTTTTATTCTGTGAATGTGCTCATCAACTGGCTCAGCTGTGATGAGACAATCTTTCCTTTCTCTGTAAGTATAACTTTTTTCTTCCTGCCTTCCACCTTATAATCTATAAGACCGAGGTTATAGAATTTAGATAGTAAATTGAGTGTATGAAGATAAGTAAGGCCCGTCTCCCTAGATATTGATGATATATACCACTCTTTAGTTGCATCTCTTAGGATAAGTATAAGCGCTGCTGGTCTCTCCCGTATAAATGGGATAATCATATAAGAATACATACCAACAAATAATTATAATTGCAACTCTTTGGGAAAAGTGGCGTGCAAGTAATATATACTTTACTGTAAATACTAGTATGGTGGTAAAATGGCTTTGAACATAGCTGACCTTTATGGAATGGACATCTTTACTTCCAGTGGAAATTTCGTTGGAAAGGTTCAAGATGTCATTGTTGACTTGGAGAAGGGCGAGGTCATAAGGATCTCAATGGAGCCTCTTAATAATATTGGATCGCGTGAAGAGGTAAGACAGGTCCTTAAGAATAAGAGCATCCTCTACAAGAATGTTAAATCTGTCGGCGACGTTATCATCGTAGAAGACAATTATAAAGAAAAGTAAAGTGGGAGGGGATAGTTCCACTATTTTTTATTTTCTCACTTTTATCCACTATTTTTATTTTCTCACTTTTAACGCCCTTTTATTATTTCCAGCTTGCTTATCTCGAACTTATACACTATGATGTCTTTAGAAAAACGCGTGAAGAAGTTGTCTACTATTTTCTCGTGTTCCTTTGATATTATAATTGCTGATTCCGTGGCTTTTCGCATAAATGGCTGCATTTTTGATAAATAATAATAGAATTTTCGCTTTATTTTTGCTGTTTCTTTGGGGTTTTGAGGACTAACATCATAAACATACATAATATTATATTTAGACATATTGTAACTATAGTTACAAAGACTTATAATAATATAATAAACAGTATTAGTGGAAGTGCCCCCTCCCCCTTAGTATAACAGATTATAATATTTATGTTTACTAACTATCATGCAACATCGTTTCATGATTGTGCTTATTCTCCTCTTTTCATTGCAGAGTGCGGCAACATACCTTAACCCGGATTTCGACCGGCCTTGGGAATCAGAGATATTGCCCGACCCAGGGCCCGCAGTTAGCATACTGGGAAGTGAAGAAGAAGAAATCACAATTTCATACCTATATTCTATAGACCAGGAAACAATACAATCGCTGAAAGATGAAACCAATGAAGTGAAGGGCGCCCATAATGCACATGCAGAACTGCAGGATATAAGGACGGAAATGGCAGAGAAGATAGGCGATATATTAGATATTGCGGATGTTGTTGTTGTGGCAGACTTAGCCACAATGTTAATGAACCAATGGGAGATAACTTTTGTGATAACGACAGCGGGTATAATTGAGGTTACATCTGAAGGTATGGATGTAATTGAACTTTCACAAGAATATTACAGCACACTCATGGATTCATTAGAGGAGAGCGAGAGGGCATACAACGGGGCCCTTTCTAAGACAATGACAGAATATGATGAACTTGAGCAGATGGGTGTGAGCAGTGATACATACTCGGGTGCACAGGCAAACAACATAGCTGTGCTGAAGGCAGAACTTGAATCGATTGATTATGAAGGCCTTTCAACACGTGAAGATAGGATAAAATCCGCCGCATCATTCATAAAAGTCGGTTCCAGCATTTCAGTATACAACAATCTAATATCTATTTCAAAAGAACAGATAAAAAACCTCATTGACGGCGACACTTGTGTGCTCTCTCGCATTTTCACAGCCTACAAACACGCAAAACAGATAAAAAAAGGGATACTGGAAGAGAACAGCGCACTGCACTCTGCTGTCAAATCACAAACAAATACGGTTTCTTCAGAATATAATTTTGTATTTTCAAACTATTATGGCATAACAGATTCAGACGTTTTCTTTTTTGGGATCTCCTCACTCGAAACATTTAGTTCCCCACGCGAGTACATAAATAATGGCAAGAAGTTTATGGATAATGCGGCGGCCACTGCCAATTCCGGCGAATATACATTCTCAGCTCATCAAAAGAGCTATGTGACAGAATCAACCTCAAAATATTTTGAGGCAATAAAAACACTCGATGCCGCATCTTTTGAATTCGGCGAGGCCAAGAGAACAGGGGATTTCATACTTAGCTCTGCAGAGAACATAACCGCAAAAGAGTACGAAACCGCGAGCAGTGAGGTAGCCAACTTTATACCGCACACTGATACGGAAGCGAAAGCGCTTGCCGCTGCAAAGGACAAGATAAAAGAAGCGGGAGCATATATGAAGAAGGGAGAAACAGCCCAGGAAAAGATAGCAAACCTCAAGATTGCGTTTACTGCACTAAAGACTGCACGTACTTATATCTCCGCAGACAATATCTTCTATGAGAATGCCGCCGATGCCGCAAGGAACAACCTCAATTATCTTAAATCGGTAATAGACCGTGCTAAAACAGATTCTGTTGATGTAAGCTATGAAGAGGATTATTACAACCGCAAAACAATAGAACTTGATAGCGGCAACGTACCAGTAGAAGAAATGATCAACATTTCCACAACTGCAAATCAGCTTGCTGATATGGTGTTTGGAAAGGCATCCGCCCAGTACAGCCCATTATGGTTGCGCTATGACAATTTGCTTTCAGCAGTGGATTATCTAGAGGAAATAGGCGGGGGAGCATTGCCACAACATGTAAAAATATCCCAGTACGTTTCTGATGCGCAATTCGACCCTTACAAATCGCTAGGCCATTACACGGAGATATCATCACATCTATCGGCACTCGAGCTTGAGGTGAAGATAAAATCGCACGACATAATAAAACAATCACTCGCACAGAATACCCACTCAAGCATATCGTATGGGAACAGCACAGTATTCTTAGACCAGCCCGCAACAACAATTGTGCAGATAAGTACATACACAACACTTGACCGGCTCAACTATACAGGCCCTATTACAGTGGCTGTTCCGTTAAAACAGGACATAACACAGTTTTCTGTTTCTAAAAACCCATACGGTTTGGAGTACAACTATAACAATGGCCAACTTACAATAATGATAAATGAATACAGGCCAAACACCCTGTACTCATTGGAATTCCAGAGCAACCGCCCGCTGGCGAGCACACTTTCCACACAAGAAAGCTCTAAGATGGTCTCCACAAAGAAGCTTGTGCTTACAGTTGAGCGCGGTATTGTCTCTTACACGCTTCCGCAGCTGGGTATAACCCCGCCTTACAACTACACATACTCGCTCTATCTTGACGGTGGCTACCGTGGGGATTTTCTGGGTGATACAGTAATTAAGGGGCCGATTAGCGAGGGGAGGCACAAGCTAAAATATGTGTTCAGCATAGACAACCCAATTGTAACTACAGTTACAGATACAAAATCAACCGATACCACCACCACAATAACATTCAAAGCAGCAAACAACGCAGACTTTAACATAGAGAATGCCCCAGTACGTCTTGACCTTCCAATAACCTCCACTGAATCTCTCTCAGTTGTTTCTTCGGATTGCAGTGTTGAAAAGGCAAACAGCGTTAACATGCCCGCATCCACAACTGTGAGCTTCATCATTCCAGTGCTTCCAAAAGCCTCTTCATGCACATTCACGGTGAGTGCACACACACTCTTTAACAGGAGCTCTCTGGAAGAGGAGATAGAGAGGCTTGAAAATGAAAGCGGTGCAAGCGGAGACATAAACATAGGCTCGCACATAAATGCGGCTAGGAGCCATCTTGAAGCCGGCGAATATGATAACGCATTCAAGGAGATAAACAAGGCACGGGAGGTGCTTGAGAGCAAGACAAGCGACCAGGCAAAATCCGATGCCATAAAACATGAGGTAGCTCGGCTCGACTCGGTTGTCAAAACTGCAATAGATGACCTCTCCTCTGTTAAGGACGAACGGGTTGGAAAGGCACTTGTTAAGATAAAGTCTTATTATGACGAGGCCAGCGTGGAGCAGTCACAAGACAGGAAGTTCTCATTGCTCTCCAAAGCAGCCGCTGAGGTTTCAAACCTTAATTCGTTGGCATATTCCATCTCTTCTGATTACACATCCGCTCTCAACTCCATTAAGCAGAGATGGCTCTCTCTCATCGACAAGGGATACGCCAATACTTTGCCCCCGGAAGTTTCAGAAGTCGAGTCCATGATAAATAATGCCACTTCTGCAACTGAAGCCAATTCCACAACATTCCAACTTCTTGACTCAATAGAACACACACTCTCTGGCCTTGAAGAGAACACAACCGTTGCTGAAAAAGATGAGAAGGAATGGGAATCATCCATCAAGACGAGGTTCAAGTCAGCACTTTCAATACTGAAAGCTTCTAACACCCAGTTATTGAAATCGTGCTCCTCGCATTGTCCTTCAGACCTTGTTTCATCCGCACAAACACTACTCCAACTATCGCCAACGACCCCGCGCGAGTATGAAGATGCATTGAATGCAGTTAACACAACTACTGCCAGCATAAACAGCTATCTACAGGCACAACGCACCTCTGCAAACATGGCAATAGGCGAGTTGCGCGATACGATTTCAAAGATTGCAAACCAAGAAGAGAGGGACATCTTCACTAAAAAACTCTATGATGTAGAATCGCTCTATGAGAAGGGCAGCTATGAGAAGGCAAAGGACTCTGCGATGGCATTGCTCAATGCAATGTATTCATCACCAAAATCTACGAATGACTACACACTGGTGCTTGCCGGTCTGGCGCTGATAATAATCTCATTCATTCTAATAAAAATGAAAGGGGGCAATAAAAAAGAAGCACAAGAAGAGATACAGAAACAACTAAAACGAGTGCAGTAAAAAATTCTTACGAGTTCATTAAGACAAGGAATTCTTATCCCTCTTCCTCTTCTTCTTCCTCCTCTTCCTCCTCCTCATCGTTCCAGTCTTCTTCCTCTTCGTCCCACTCTTCTTCGTCCGACTCTTCTTCCTCCTCTTCTACATCCTCATCATCATCATATTCATCATCGCCGCCAAACACAGTATCACCTCAATATCCCTAGTTTGCTTCGCCAACCTTTTTAATCTTTATCGAGGCTTAAATTCCCGTATGCTTATTTCATTCGATGCAATCACAAGATTTATTGCATCAATAGATAATGCCGTAATCCCGGGCATCACCACATTTTCATACTTTCTTGATATGTATGCGCCCCTCTTTTTGGTTCTTCCTCTGTTGTATATGGCATTTATCTTTGCAAAGACCTTCTATCTAAAACATGTAATGGGTGAAAAAACCGATATATGGCAGGTTATGGGAAGAGAGAGGTGGTTGATAAGGCTAATTCTTGCGATGTTGCTTGCCCTCATCATATGCTTTGCAATAAAATACATAGTACAGATACCGCGGCCCTGCATGCTCGACCCCGCATATAACAAAATCTATTGCCCCACCGCACCCGATTTCTCATTCCCGAGCGGGCATACAGCGATCACATCTGCATTTCTCGCATCACAAGTTGGCGCACCTGCATTTTTGCCGTTTTTTGTCATAAACCTGCTGATGGGTTTCTCGCGCATTAACTTAGGTGTTCATTTTCTGAATGATGTGCTTGCAGGTTTTGTTGTAGGGTTTTTCTCTTATGACATAATCAACCGCTTGATATCAAGCGGCACCCTATCCCTCTCAAAACCTATGCATCCCAACGCCAAATTCGAGTTCAGAAGACAGCTACTCCATATGTTTGTAGGAATCGTATTGATAATTTTGGTGTTGGCATCTACCTATTTTTACGGTAGAAACGGCCAGATATACGTGGAGTTTCTTGTATTCATCATCCTCCAAGTTATGCTCTTTGTGATAAACGACAGAATGCGCATGAAGGAAGGCCCGATCTCACACGTCCTCTTTAAAATGTTCGAGCGCACGGGTGTAAGCCCGGGCTATGGTGCATTCTGGTATGGGATGGGTACCCTCCTTCTTTTTGTATTCATAAACGACATCAATTTTCTCATAGCATCAATAATTGCGCTGGGTATCGGCGATGGGATGGCAACCATTGTGGGGCAGAGAGGCAGGATGCACAATCCCATCAACAAAGACAAGACAATTGAGGGAACGCTTGCCTTTTTTGCATCTGTTGCACTGCTGGCATTCCCATTCATAGGCCCTCTCTCATTAGTGCTTGCCCTCATTACTGCATTTATTGAATCCCTTCCCCAAAAATTCGATGATAATTTCACCATCCCCTTGGTGTGCATCCTCCTCTTTTTGGCAACCTCCTCTCCTGTGCAATGAATGAGCCTACTTTTTTCTCATTGCAACAAACAAATGATGTTTTTCGAAGGGGTCAAGTTCAAACCTCTCGAGTATTTCAAAATTTCTAGCAAGGCTATCAAGCACTTTTTTGTAAATCTCTCTCGGTTTAAGCCTCACATCAATGGACTGTGACTTTACTGCGATCATTGCAACCCCACCTCTCTTTAAGTATCTTGCATTCTCGATAAGTATCCTCTCCTGATCCGGCTGTGCAACATCTTCAAACAGCACATCCACTTCATTAACGAACCCGTACTTCTCTGGGAGCCGCGCATCCGCGAGGATGGGCCACACATTTTTTCTGTTCTCACACCTAAGCACGAGGTCTCTCATAGAATTTGGTGAGAACTCAACCGCAAATATCTTGCCGTTTTCGCCTATTATATCTGAGATGAAGCTTACCGTAACCCCGGAAGCAGCACCTAAGTACAGCACTTTAATATCCTTTTTGAACGGCCACGTCTTCATCCCTTTCTTTATCGCTGCGCAAAGCTTGCTTCGGTTGGGGTCCCACACCCGATATTCCTTATTCCCATCCCTCATTATCGCCTCTCCATGTATCCTAGCCCCGGGGTCGATGCTTAGTGTCGCAAGCTTCCCATCAACGTTATATACTCCATAATATTTAGTGTTTTTAATGTTGGCCATGCTAAGTTTAGGAGAAAGAAAGGTTAATAACATGGACGACCGAAGGACGCTGATCTACCTCCCCATCTCCATACTCTCACTATTCTTACTCCTCCTCGTTGCAAGTTATCTTGGCTTTGACCTTGCATCTGCAGGAAGCCTCATTTTATCTGTGGACCCACTCTATCTCACAATCCTCGCACTCATAACCGCAGTTGAATTGGTTCTCAAAACAATCCGCTTTAAATATTCATTTAAGCACAATACTCAATTCTCCCCACTTCTTCATTCATATTTTTTCAGTGTTTTCGTATCCTTCCTCGTGCCGGTAAGGGTTGCTGGCGAAGGGGTTCGCCCGCTCGTTTTCAAATCGCTTGACGGCATTGATTATAAGCAATCGCTCTCAGCAGTCTCTATTGAGCGCATAATGGATATGCTATTCCTTCCCCTCACCTTTGCCACTACACTAACACTTGCAGTACATCCAGCAATCCCCATATTGGTTTTCATATTCTTTTGTGTATTGCTCGCACTTGCAAGAACCGATCTACTCAAAACACTTTCAAGGCATATACCCCACGAGAAGATATCCTCTTTTATTGAGGGTACATTGACTGAATTGCAGCGCGTGGTTTCTGATGGAAGACGCCTGGCCACTATATCCATTCTCACAATAACGATATGGGTTCTTGCATCCATTCGCTTCTGGCTCATAATACAACTAGTGGGCGGAAACCTCAGCCTGCTTGAGGCATCATCAGCAAGCGCATTCGCCTATATCTTTTCATTGCTTTCCATCCTACCCGGCGGCCTTGTTGCATTTGAAGGCGGTGGTGTGGGCGTGCTGTTATATTTGGGCCTTGGGCAGACACAGGCCATTTCCGCGATTATGCTTGAGCGCATATTTACCTACTGGCTCTTCATTATAGGTGGCGTGGCGATGCTGCCGCACCTCAAATTTAGACAATAGTCAAA
>DYJQ01000009.1:4096-21773 GCA_020723045.1 Candidatus Micrarchaeum sp. | reverse complement strand
ATGGACAGAGATATTGACATCGTCTATTTAGACTGGAGAGGCATGCCGATTGCAATCCTCCCCATATGCCATCCCGCGGAAAAGGGCCATGGAAAGGAGAGAATGCCTTTGAATAAGGGTTCTTCACATCGAAAAATACTGGCTCCGCTTCAAAAGCGGTTTTCAACTTCCTTTAATATTATAGCAGGGCATACTTTTGTAACTCCCTGCATCTTCCCAACACTTTTCAGTACCTCTTCCAACTCGTTCTGTGTTTTGCACCATACCTCAAACATGATCATATGGTCTCCACTAGAGAGTGCGATATAGCGTGCTTCTCTAATGCGTTTTAACTGTTTAATGACATCCAATAGTTTCTCAGAAGTAGTATCTACTCCAACAAGCGCCACATTGTCATACCCAAGAAAAAATGGGTTGACCATAATCGTATATGACCTGATTATGCCTTCGTGTTCAAGCCTTTTTATTCTCTTACGGACGGCGGTTTCACTGACACCCAGCTCCTTAGCAATGACAGTAAGAGGGATACGGCTATTTCTCATCAGCATTTCTATGATGGTTTGATCCTTTTGGTTCATGGTTCATTTTTCAAACCAAAAAGTTTTAAGATTAACCTATTAATTATAAACAGGTGATAAGATGGTTAAAATAGGAGAGAAGATAGAAGAATTCGAGCTGGATGCATACCACTCAGATGAGACTAAGAGAATAAACACCTCTAAACTTCTAGGAAAGTGGGTTGTTCTTGCGTTCTATCCCGCGGACTTTACGTTTATCTGCCCCACGGAGCTGGAGGAGCTTGCAGAGAATTATGATGAGTTTAAGAAACTCAACACTGAAGTTTTGAGTATAAGCACCGATTCGGTTTTTGTACATAAAGCATGGCACGAAACCTCTCAAGCAATAAAGAAGGTAAAGTATCCGATGCTTTCAGACCCAACAGGCAAGGTGTCTAAGCAATTTGGGTGCTATATTGAAAATGAGGGACATTCGACACGTGCAACTTTCATAATCGACCCTGATGGGATATTGAAATATATAGAGATGCATGATAACAGCATCGGAAGGAGCGCCAAGGAGATATTGAGAAAGCTACGAGCACTGCAGTTTGTAAGAGAAAATCCAGACCACGTATGCCCTGCAAGTTGGGAGCCCGGCAAGAAGACGCTGATACCATCCTTGGAATTGGTTGGCAAGATATAAAACGGCAAACATAAGTGCCAACAGCAGTGCGCTTTCCCGACCGCAGGTCAGTAATCGCAACACCGTAGAGGGCCTTAACTTCTGTGTTCGGAATGGGAACAGGTGTTTCACCCTCCCTATGGCCGTTGGCATCTATATTTGATAGGGCAACATATAAAAACATTATGCGGCCAGCGTCCTGAACCGCATGCGCATGGCCTGCAAAACTATAAAAGCATTATGTGCCCAAAACATAAACACGATTTGCATTCTATACGGTGAACTTCTTGTTGCCTGAGAAAAAGCCTCCAATTGAGGAGAACATGAATGTGGAAGTGAGCAGGAAGATGGAAGAGGAGCAAAAAACGGGTGTTGTGCAGGGAGAGGAGCAGAAGGAAGGAGCTGCGGAAGCCATGAGAGGGAAAGCGCAAAACGCAAGTGCTAATGAGAGCGCACCTGAAGCAGGGCAAAGAGCGGGATCTATAGAGGGTGCTGCCCAGGAAGAGAAACAGAAGAAGAACGTGTTCACCGAGCTCACAGAAACAATGAAGGGAAAGCGCGAGCTCCTTCTCTCGAAGATCGACAGGATAAAAGAGCTTAGGAATAAGCTGGATGCAATCAACAAGTCTGGTGTTAAAGCGCTTGAGAAAAGAAAAGAGCGTCTTGAGTTTAAGGTCGCTACTGAGGCGATAACACTCGAGAAGGAACGCGAGCTCATGAAATCTATAAAGGGGCTCAATGAGGAGATAAAGAGAGCGCAGTCCAAGGAAGGCGAACGCAAAGAGTTATTGGCTGAGATAAAGGCGCTTGATGAGGAGATTGAGAAGCTAAAGAACGAGCTGGATGAGATGAAGCTCAACCTCATAGAACTGCGTGAGGAGCGCAAGAAAAGGCGCGTCGATGCCCGCAAGAAGAGGGAGGAGCACGAGGCAAAGCCGCACGAACCCCGCTTTAAGAAGGAGGAGCTCATCGTCAACCTTGAGGATATTGTTGTCATAAAGAAGCCGGCTGACAAGGAAAAGAAAAAGGGGGAGTAGCCTTTTTTTATTAAGTTTCATTGCCATTAATCTTTATGCCAAAGGCATTCCTGCTCGATATTGATTATGTAAAGGAGCCTAATAAAGCGGGCATTGATGAAGGCATAATACGCCTCGTGTTGCGCGCGGACGGCAAGGTTCTTTTCCGCAACGTGCATTTTCATCCCTATTTTTATTATGCTGGCAAACTGCCAACTGAGCTCAAAGACATCCCGCAGGTGAGTGGGATAGAAGAAGTGGGCATGGAACTCGACGGTAAGAAGGTGAAGGTGCACAAGGTTGTGTGCTACAACCCTTCAGATGTACCAAAACTGCGCGATATATTTGGCAAGTTCGGCAGGTGCTACGAGTATGATATCCCTTTTGTCAAGCGTTTCATCATTGACACTGGGATTAATGTATTCAGCACTATTGATTACAAGGAGCTTGAAGGGGACTATATAGAAGTGTACTCCTCCTCGGATGACATGCGCAGGCTCAACGCCATGGCATTTGATATAGAGACGTACAACCCGCACGGCATCCCCCGCCCCAAGGAAGACCCGCTCCTTATGATAAGCTACTCGATGGGCGATAAGTCTAAGGGCGTGATCACATACGGAAAGACGGAGAACAGGCACGCGGTAAAGGCAAAAGATGAGCGCGATACAATCGACAAATTCTGCAAGCTGGTGCGCGAGGAGGATATCGACATACTCTACGGTTACAACTCATCGCAGTTTGACCTGCCATACATACGCGAGCGTGCCGCTGTTATTAAGGCCCCATTCGTGCTCGGAAGGGATAACACACCCTTCACTCAGCACACGCGCGGCATGTTCACGACGGCATCAGTGGCGGGCCGCATCCACGCTGATGTTTTTCACATGGTCCGCTTTCTTGCGATGATAGGCGCGCTCAAGACCAACACCTACACGCTCGGCGAGGTATACAACGAGATGTTCGGCAGGCAGAAGAAGAGCGTACCGAAGAATGAGATATGGAAGATGTGGAATGAAGAGAAGGGGCGCGATACGCTTATTGAATATTCGCTAGATGACGCCGATTCCACCTACCAGCTTGGAGAATATATATTCCCGATCTTTGTCGAGATAGCACGGGTGGCCGGGCTTGCAATAGATGATGCAGTCTCATCAACTGCCGGCCAGCTTGTTGAGATGGTCCTTCTTAAAGAGGCGCACCGGAGAGGGGTGCTCGCACCCAATAGGCCTAAGGAGAGTGAGGCAACGGCGCGTGAGAGCGAACCGATCGAGGGTGCATATGTTAAGGTGCCTCCCCCCGGTGTGTACAGCAACATTGTGGTGTTTGACTTCAGAAGCCTCTACCCCAGCATAATAGTATCGCACAACATCTCGCCTGAAACCCTTAATTGCACGTGTTGCTCTGAAGAGGAGGCGCATACATCACCGGATGGCTTGAGATTCTGCTCAAAGAAGAAGGGCATTGTGCCCGAGGTGCTTGCGAATATACTCCACCACCGCGCCATTCTCAAGAGGCAGATGAAATCCCTAGATAGGAATAGCGATGAGTACCGCTATGCATACGCGAGGCAGTACGCATTCAAGATAATCGCAAATGCATTCTACGGCATGCTAAGGTATGTGCGTGCGCGCTGGTACTGCAGGGAGTGTGCCGCTGCAACGACTGCGTGGGAACGCTTTTACATAAAGGGTGTTATCGAGAAGGCCGAGAGGGAAGGGTTTAATGTGCTCTATTCCGATACTGATTCAATATTCATAGAGCTCAAGGACAGGACGGAGAAAGATGCGCTTGCATTCATGGACGGAATCAACAAATCCCTGCCAAAGGATATGGAGCTCGAGCTTGAGGACTTTTACACGAGGGGTGTTTTCGTGGCCAAGAAATCCGGCAAGGCGGGCGCTAAGAAGAAGTACGCCCTCCTGAGCAGGGATGGCCATATCAAGATAAGGGGGTTTGAGCTTGTCCGCCGCGACTGGTCCGAGATTGCAAAGCAGACGCAGAGGCGGGTGCTCGAGACTGTACTGCGAGACGGCAGTGTGGATAAGGCTCTCAAGATCATCAACGATGTTGTTGAGGGCCTGCGCGCCAAGAGAGTGCCCGTGAGCGACCTCGTTATATATACGCTATTGAGGAAGGATGTGGAGGATTACAAAGCGGTAGGGCCTGAGGTGGCGGCCGCTAAGAAAGGCATTGCGAGAGGGCTGGATATAAAAGAGGGGTATATGATAGGCTATGTAATTACAGGGAAGGGGGGGAGCATCTCTGATAAGGCCGAGCTGGCCGATTATGTTGAGGAAGGCGATTATGACCCTGATTATTACATAAACAACCAGGTGCTCCCCGCAGTCGAGAAGATCCTGGGCGAGCTTGGTTATGAGGGGGAGGTCCTCAAAACGGGGAAAAGACAGCAGGGATTGAGTGATTGGCTGTAAGAGAGCGAACGTAAGTAATATAAATCTAACACCGCATTCCGCTCCATTCACAAACCCTTTTAAACTTAATCAATTTTAATAATCTCACCTTTCCCGGTGGTAGCTTGAGCAAGCAACAGCAGTCTAAAAAAGCATTTTCCATATTTGACCACGTCTTGGTTCCGAAGCACGAGATTGTGCCTGATTCTGAGGTTGAGCTTGTCCTGCAGTCTCTTAATATAAACTCTAAGGAAAAGCTCCCGAAAATCCTATCAAGTGACGCTGCAGCAAAGGCAATAGGCGCCAAGAAAGGCGATGTGATACGGATCTATAGAAAAGAACTTACTGGGGAAGTGCAGTATTATAGGGTAGTAGTCTAGATGATGTTGCAGAGGGTGATGGGCACTATCTGTGTTGCAGATGTGGCGCCGCATGCCTCTGCGTTATGGTGATGTTGATGAGAGAAGAGCTTCTTACCGCTTACATGAACGCCAACCCGCCTGTCCGCGCGTCTATTGAGTCTTTTGACCGTTTCGTAGAGCACGGTATGCGCGAGGTTATTCGCTCAATCGGCTCAATAGAGCCCGGCATAGAGGGGTACTCATTCAAGTTGGGCAAGATAAGAGTGGAGCAGCCCATGGTACAGGAGGCAGACGGCTCAAGAAGGCTTATAACGCCAATGGAAGCGAGGATGCGAAATCTTACGTATGCCTCGCCCATATTTCTAGAGATAGTACCTACCATAAACGGTATTGAGCGGGATATGGAGGAGGTATTTATAGGTGAGTTGCCCGTAATGGTAAAATCAAAGCTCTGCCATCTGCACGGGCTAGGTAATAATGAACTCATCGATTTGAATGAGGACCCGCTTGACCTCGGCGGCTATTTCATAGTCAACGGCACTGAGAAGATCCTCGTGAGCCTTGAGGATTTAGTGCCCAACAGGATCATTGTGAGCAAGGACGGTGCTAAGGGTATTGTGAGTGCAAAGGTCTTCTCAACAAGGTTTGGGTTCAGGGCAAAGTGCAGTGTCGAGCGCACGAGGGATGGTAAGCTCCAACTCACCTTCCCAGCCGCCCCGCCATCAATGCCGGTGATACCGTTCCTCCGCATCCTCGGCCTTAAGACGAATAAGGATATACTCGGCGCATTCCCCGACAATCCCACGATAAAATCAGACCTACTATACAACCTCGAGCTGGACACAACAAAGACGTATGAAGAGGCGCTCGAGTTTGTGGGAAGGAAGGCGGCACCCGGCCAGGCAAAGGACTTTAGGCTCAAGCGGGCGGAGATTCTTGTTGACACATACCTACTGCCACACCTTGGCACCGATGCAGAATCGCGCATGTCAAAAGCACACTACCTGATCAACATGCTCGAACGCGCGATTTATGTGGCAAGCAAGAAGATCAATAGCGATGACAGGGATCATTACATGAACAAGAGGGTAAAACTGGCTGGCGAGTTGATGCAGGAGCTTTTCAGGTATGCATTCCAGTTCCTCATAAAGGATGTGACGTATCAGGTTGAGAGGAGCGTCGCAAGGGGGAGGCGCGTAACCGCACGTACCGTAATCCGCCCGGATGCGCTGAGCGACAGGATAAAGTATGCACTCGCTACTGGAAACTGGATTGCCGGCCAGACGGGTGTATCACAGATGCTCGACCGCACCAACTTTTTCGCAACCACTTCACACACCCGACGGCTCATCTCCCCGCTGAGCAGGCGGCACCCGCATTTCAAGGCGCGCGACCTGCACGGGACGCAGTGGGGCAAGGTATGCATTGCCGAGACGCCAGAGGGCCCATCATGTTCGCTTGTTAAAAACTTTGGCCTGATGGCGGAGGTATCCCTCCCGCCAGCGGCTACGGATGACGGCGCGATAATACGCTTCCTGCGCTCGATTAACGTTAAGGAATAGAGGTAATGCTCATGGCCAAAAAAGAAGATGATAAACAACAAGGACCGCGCAAGGCAATAGTATATCTTAACGGCATGTACATGGGGTTCCACGATGACCCGGATGCGCTCATAAGAGAGCTTGTACAAAAGAGGCGGAGTGGTGAGCTGAGCCACAACCTCAACATGTCATACAATGCCAAGACGGGAGAGTTGCACATCAACACGGGTGGCGGCAGGGTCCGCAGGCCGTACATTATCGTGAGGGATGGCAAGCCTCTGCTCACAAAGGAGCACATTGCAAAACTCAAGAATGGCGAGATAACGTGGAACGATCTAGTAATGCAGGGTGTTGTGGAATACCTTGATGCGGAGGAGGAGGGGTCTCTTGCTTATATTGCAATGAGCGAATCAGAAGTAACCCCCAAGCACACTCATCTTGAGATTAACCCACTCAGCATCACTGGTGTAGTGGTTTCCACACAGCCGTACCCAGACCATAACTCATCACCCCGGCTTACGATGGCCTCAGCGATGATGAAGCAGTCGCTCGGCCTCTATGCAGTCAACTTCAACTACAGGCTCGACTCGCGCGCGCACATCCTCTTCTATCCGCAGGTGCCCCTCGTCCAGACCACTTCATACAAGGCCCTTAACTATGATAAGAGGCCAGCTGGCCAGAACTTTATTGTTGCAGTGATGAGCTATTATGGATATAATATGAGCGATGCCATTGTAATGAACAAAAATTCTGTAGAGCGCGCACTCGGCCGTTCTGTCTTCTACAAGACATATGAGACAGAGGAGAGGAGGTACCCAGGTGGCCAGAAAGACAAGCTCATGACACCACCCCCAAACATAGTGGGCTATAGAGAGGAGGAGTTATACAAGAACCTTGATGAGGACGGTATAATAATGCCCGAAGTTGAGGTAAAGCCTCGCGATGTTCTCATCGGCAAGGTATCACCACCCCGTTTCATGGAAGAGGTGGCCACATTTGGCATTACAGAGGAGAAACGGCGTGAAAACTCAGTAACCGCAAAGGGAGGCGACTATGCGATGGTCGATAGCGTGATGGTTACTGAGAGCCTTGCGGGCAACAAGCTCGTGAAAGTGAAACTGCGCTCGCTCAAGGTCCCCGAGTTGGGCGACAAGTTCGCGTCAAGGCATGGACAGAAGGGAGTAATCGGCTATCTTGCACCGCAGGAGGACATGCCATTCAGCGCGAGTGGTATCGTACCCGACCTCATGATCAACCCGCACGCAATCCCCAGCCGTATGACTGCCGGCCACATCCTTGAGATGCTGGGCGGGAAGGTTGGAAGTATTGGCGGGCGTACTGTAAACGGCACAATGTTCTCGGGTGAGAAGGAGGAGGACCTGCGCGCCGAGCTCAAGAGGTATGGGTTTAATGAGGCGGGCGAGGAGGTCCTTTACGATGGTATTACAGGCCGCAAATTCAAGGCCAAGATATTCATGGGTGTAATATACTACCAAAGATTGCACCATCTCGTGTCAAACAAGATGCATGTGAGGAGCAGGGGCCCAGTGCAGCTGCTCACCCACCAGCCGACAGAGGGCAAGGCACGCGAAGGCGGCTTGAGGTTTGGCGAGATGGAGAGGGATTGCCTGATAGGCTACGGTGCAACCCAGCTCATCAAGGAGCGTTTGCTGGAGGAGAGCGATAAGACGGTTGCGCTCGTGTGCGCAAACTGCGGCTCACTCGGTGTGCACGATTACGCGAAAAGAAGGGATTACTGCCCGGTGTGCAAAGGTACGCGCATGGAAAAAGTAGAGATGAGCTATGCATTCAAGTTGCTGCTTGATGAGATAAAATCGCTGGGCATATTCCCGCGCCTCAAGGTGAGCGATAAGAAATAATAGGAGGGGTGTATTATGACAGATTTCACAGAGAAAAAAATCGGCCACATAAAGTTCTCACTTTTCTCGCCGGAGATGGTGCGCAAGATGTCCGTGATAAAGGTAACCGTCCCTGACACTTACAATGAAGACGGCTACCCGATAGACGGGGGGCTGATGGACCAGCACATGGGTGTGATTGACCCCGGCCTCCGTTGCAAGACCTGCGGTGGGACGGTGCACACATGCCCCGGCCATTTTGGCCATGTTGACTTGGTCCGCCCCGTTCTCCACTCGGAGTTTGCGCGGGTGGTTGCGGGCATTCTCAAGATGACGTGCAATTCGTGCTCTCGCGCCCTGATTAAGAAAGGAAAAAACAGCGCGGGTGTTGATGAGATTCTTACCAAGGAGGAAATGATAGAAGAGATGAAGAAGGTTAAGAAATGCCCTTACTGCGGGCAGAAGCAGGAGGACATAAGATTTGAGAAGCCCACCACCATAATGGAGGGCAAGAGGGTGCTGTTGCCCATTGAGATAAGGGAGCGGTTATCAAAAATACCTGATGAGGACCTTGAGATGCTGGGGCTTGACCCTAAGAGCGCAAGGCCTGAGTGGATGGTGCTCACTTCACTTCCCATACCGCCAGTGCAGATGAGGCCATCAATAATACTCGAAACGGGAGAACGCAGTGAGGATGATGTCACGCACAAGCTCGTCGATATAATCCGCATAAACCAGCGGCTTGAGGCCAACCTCAACGCCGGCGCGCCACAGTTGATAATTGAGGACTTGTGGGAGCTCCTCCAGTATCACATCACAACATACTTCAACAACGAGACGGCAAACGTCCCGCCTGCAAGACACAGGTCTGGGAGGCCGCTGAAGACGCTATCGCAGAGGCTGAAAGGGAAGGAAGGGCGTTTCAGGTACAACCTATCGGGCAAGCGTGTGAACTTCTCGGCAAGGACAGTGGTCTCGCCCGACCCCAACATAAGCATCAATGAGGTAGGTGTGCCCCGAAGCATTGCAGAGGAGCTTACTGTGCCCATCCATGTAACGCCTTGGAACATAGAGGAGTGCAAGGAGCTGATGAAAAGGAATGAGTATCCAAAGGTTGTCTATGTAACTGGGAAGGACGGCAGGCGCAGGAGGCTTATGGAGAAGAATACGGATGAGTTGATACAAATGCTTGACGTCGGATGGGTTATCGAGAGACAACTCAAGGATGGCGACCCAGTCATATTCAACAGGCAACCCTCGCTCCACAGGATCTCTATGATGTGCCACCGCGCGAAGGTGCTTCCGGGCCGTACATTCCGCCTGCACGTGGCTGTGTGCCCCCCCTACAACGCGGATTTCGATGGTGATGAGATGAACCTCCACGTGCCGCAAACGTATGAGGCGAGGGCTGAAGCGGAGGAGCTCATGCTTGTAGAGAAGCAGATAATATCGCCAAGGCACGGCAATACAATCATAGAGCCGAATGAGGACCATATCTCCGGTGCATTCCTCCTCACACGCAAGAACGTCAAACTTACCAAGGATGAGGCCACACAACTGCTGGGCGCGGCTGGCATCTATGAGTTGCCAGAACCGGATGCCAAGGGGCTGTATTCCGGCAAGGCAGTCTTCTCAATGCTATTCCCCAAGACATTGAATGCAGAGTACAGGACCAAGTTGTGCAGGGAGGAGGGGGAGTGCAGCAAGGCACAGTGCCCATACGATGGGTATGTCATAATAAAGGACGGAGTACTCAAGCACGGTATGATGGAGAAGAAAGGGTTTGCAGGCCACTTGCTTGAAAAGATATTCAGAGAATATGGGAGCGAAGCGGCCCGCGATTTCATAGACCGCGCAACGCGCATGTCAATCTATGCGGTTACAAAATTCGGCTTTTCAGTCGGTATCGAGAGCTATCACCTTGACAAGGATGCAAAGGAGAAGGTGCTGAGGATCCGCGAGAATGCTGTGAAGGAGGTTGAGGCGCTTATAGTGAAGTACAAGAACAAAACATTACAGCGCCTGCCCGGCAAGACGCTCGCGGAAACACTCGAGGATCGTGTGATGGTAGTGCTGGGCAAGGCAAGGGATTCAACAGGCGCCGTGCTGCGCGACTATTTTGGCCAGGAAAATAGCTCTATCGTCATGGCCAACATCGGGTCGAGAGGCTCGATGCTTAATGCGGTACAGATGGCCGCGTTCCTGGGCCAGCAGGCCGTCCGGGGTGCGCGTATAAAGAGGGGGTATAAGGGCCGTGTCCTGCCGCATTTCATGGGCACCGACCTGGGCGCATACGCGCGTGGCTTTGTAGGCACATCGTTCATGGATGGCCTCACCCCGACTGAATACTTCTTCCATGCCGCAGGCGGCCGTGAATCGCTGGTCAACACGGCTATAAGGACGGCAAGGTCTGGTTATATGCAGAGGCGCCTCATCAACGCGCTCCAGGACTTTTACGTTGATTATGATAAGACGGTAAGGGATGCAGACGGTAATGTAGTGCAGACAAAGTATGGCGGTGATGCCAAAGACCCCATGAGGGCAAAGAGGGTGTAAACAATGCCAAGGATAAAGAATAATAACTCAATAGATAGCGGCGAAGCGGTGGGCATTGTAGCGGCACAGTCGCTAGGCGAGCCCGGCACGCAGATGACTATGCGTACGTTCCACTATGCGGGTGTTGCGGAGCAGGTGCCACTCGGTCTCCCAAGGCTGATAGAGCTTGTAGATGCAAGGCGCGAGCCGTCAAAGACGCTCACCGACATCTACTTAGAAAACGATATGGAGAAGAACTATAAAGCGGTGGAAGAGCTGGCCAAGGCCTTAGAGTACATCTCAATTGAGGATGTATGCAGTATCGTAGAGAACTTTTCAAAAAAGGAGCTTCGCATAACCGTGGATTCCGAGTTTGCACAGGCGAATGGCATCACCATACGCGACATTGCAAAGAAGATACGCCAGAGTATGGGCAATGCTGGCAAGGTGAAATACAAATCAAACCATATCATGGTCCGTATTGATACTGCCTACCAAAAACTGCGCAGGCTCTCGATGAAGATTAAGGCGATCCCGCTTAAGGGCATAAGGGGCCTCTCAAAGGCTACGGTAATAAATGATGAGAGGAATGGGATATATTTCATCAGGTGTGGCGGCTCAAACATAAACGAGATAAAGAAGATTGAGGGAGTTGACTATTCGCGCATCTACACGAATAACGTGCGTGAGATTGAGAAGCATTTCGGCATAGAGGCTGCGAGGAATGCACTGCTCAAGGAGATACGGCAGGTGATGGACCTCCAGGGCCTGCCGGTAGATGCAAGGCATATCATGCTGATAGCAGATGCAATGTGCATGCGTGGCGCAATCGAGCCTGTAGGTAGGCACGGCCTCTCGGGCCGCAAGTCCAGTGTGCTCGCACGTGCGGCGTTTGAGGAAACTGTGAAGCATCTTGTTAATGCCTCTATAAAGGGCGAGGAGGACCCGCTTAGCGGTGTTACCGAGAACATCATAATCGGGCAGACGATAAAACTGGGGACTGGGAAGGTTAGGCTTGTGATGAAGGAGATGGAGTGAACGCAAATATATTATATGCATATTGAGGGTGTTATGTATGGATCTTCAAAAATCAATCAGGATGGCTGTGGACACCGGTGAGGTGCTGCTTGGCAGGAATGAGGCGCTCAGGTCGCTCAACGCGGGTAAGAGCAAGCTTATAGTGCTTGCTGGCAACGCGCCAAATGACCTTAAAATTGGTGCTAAGAAGAGGGCGCAGATGGCGGGCATACCGCTCTATGAGTTCGAAGGCACGTCAATGGAGCTGGGCTCGCTGTGCGGCAAGCCATACCCCATATCCGTGCTGGCAGTCATAAAGGAGGGGGATTCAGATATTATGTCCCTCGCAAAGGGCAAATAAAAAGCGGGTTGATTGGTTGCAAAAGATATCAAATGATGAAATAACATATATGCGCATGTTTTACGACGCAACCGGTGTGGAGGCCAGCGACTGCATAATAGCGAATGAGGGTATTGCATTCCTCATCCCCGCGGGCCAGAAGGGCAGGGCGGTAGGCAAGAACGGCTCGAACATACAGAAATTTCGCAGCCGTGTGAACCGCAACATATACATATTCGAGAGTGAAGGGGATGAGGAGGGGTTTCTCAGGAAGTCTCTAGGTATTACATCGCCGATAATGCAGGAGTCTGAGAAAAACAATAAAAAGGTTATCTATGTTAAATTAAACGCGTCGGATAGATATTCGATGAAGCGCGGCATTTCTGTCGCATTCGCAAAAGAGCTTTTTGAGAGGCTCTTCAGGAAGGAGTTGAGGATACAATTTAGATAGTGGATGGTGATTTGTTGGCAAGGGGAGAGAAGGCTGCAAGGGTTATTAAAAGACAGAGACAAAGGAGAAAGTTTAAGAAGAAATCGCTTAACGTGGCGAAGTATAAGTGGAGATATGATGCACTCGAGGAGGCGCCGATGGGCAATGGCATAGTGCTTGAAAAGCGTGTGATTGAGCAGAAGCAGCCGCATTCGGGGCTCATCAAATGTGTGCGTGTGCAGTTGAGGAAGAATGGCCGTGTTGTGACGGCACATGTCCCGCGCGATAAGGCGATTAACTTTATCGATGAGCATGATGAGGTTACAGTCGTCGGTCTGGGCGGCTCTCAAAAAGGCCAGATGGGCTCAATATCTGGTGTGAGGTTCAAGGTTATTGCTGTTAATGGAATACCATTATCGGAGTTGAGAAAGGGCAAAAAGCAGAAGGCAAAGAGGTAACGGTTATGGATGCGCATGTAAAACTGTTCAATAAGTATGACTGGGACGGTGTGGTGGTAAACGACCGTAGCCTGGCTAGGTATATCTCGCTGAAGCCCGTGGTGTTTCCCCACTCGTTCGGGAGGCACGCGAGCAGGCAGTTCGGCAAGGTAGAACTCAACGTTGTTGAGAGATTGATAAACAAGCTGATGAGGGGCGGTACTGGAGAGAAGTTATCAGGAAAAGTAATAAGAACGCACGGCAGGTTGCAGGGCAGGAAGAGCAAGGCCATCGCAGTGGTGAGGGATGCATTTGATGTAATTGCAGTTAGGGAGAAGACAAACCCACTCCAGCTTCTGATTGCTGCAATCGAGAATTCAGCGCCGCGTGAGGAGGTTACACGCGTACAATTCGGCGGCGTATTCTATCAAGTGGCGGTGGATGTTTCGGCGATGCGCAGGCTGGATATGGCTATCCGCAATATCGTCCTCGCGACCATAATGCAATCCTTTGCTAAAAAGAAAACAATGGCTGAGGCGCTTGCGGATGAGATTATACTCGCGGCAAAAGGGGATATAAACAGCTATGCGATAAAGAAAAGGGATGAGATAGAGAGGATTGCGCGTGGTGCAAGGTAACTAAATAGCCTCTCTTTTATTCTAATATTAATATCGGTGTTACTTATGGCAAAGAAAGAGTATATGGCATCTGAGGTTCAAAAACTGATGTCCAATGTGGAGCAGATTAGGAATATAGCAATTGTGGCGCACGTTGACCACGGCAAGACAACGCTTTCAGACAGCCTTGTGGCGCGTGCTGGGCTGATGAGCAAGGAGCTGGCAGGGGAGCAGCGCGTGATGGATTTTGATGAGATTGAGCAGAAGAGGGGCATTACGATAAAGGCGGCGTATATCTCGCTTGGCTTTACATACGAGGGAAAGGATTATCTGGTAAACCTCATCGATACGCCGGGGCACGTTGATTTTGGAGGCCACGTCACGCGTGCGATGCGTGCGGTTGATGGCGTCGTGCTTGTTGTTGATGCTGTGGAAGGGGTGATGCCCCAAACCGAGACTGTGTTGAGGCAGGCAATGAAAGAGCGCTCAAAACCCGTCTTATTCATAAACAAGATTGACAGGCTCATAAACGAGCTCCAGCTCGACCCAAAGCAGATGCAGGAGCGGTTAGTTAAGATAATAACAAAAGTAAACAAGCTGATCTCGCAGTTCGGCCCACAAGATTTCAAGGAGCAGTGGCAGATAAAGGTGGAGAAGGGCAATGTGGCATTCGGCTCGGCATTCAACAAGTGGGCAATAAGCGCATCTTCAATGCAGAGGCTCAAGATAAACTTCAATGATATCTATACGTACTGCAAAGAGGCAAAGCACAAAGAGCTTTCAGAGAAGGCAGCACTCGATGAAGTAATCCTCGAGATGGTTATCAAACACCTGCCTACGCCACTGGATGCGCAGAAGTATAGGATTGCATCCATATGGCACGGTGAACATGAATCTGAAGCATACAAGAACATGTCGGCGTGCGACAGGAACGCGAAGCTGATTGCAGTCGTTTTTGGCGTTGCCATCGACCCGCACGCTGGCGAGGTTGCGATATGCAGGATGTTCTCGGGTACTGCAAAGAGGGGTATGGAACTCGTGCAGATGTCCAAGGGAGAGCGGAACCGCATACAGCAGATAAGCATATATATGGGGCCTGACCGCGTGAATATAGAGGATGTGCCTGCGGGTAATATCGTGGCCCTAGTGGGCCTCAGGGACCTTTACGTAGGCGAGACTATAAGCGAGACAGAGATTGAGCCGTTCGACCAGATCAAGCACTACTCACAGCCAGTCGTTACAAAATCGATTGAGGCAAAGAATCCACAGGACCTTGTCAAGCTCATCGATGTTCTTAGGGGGATTGCGAAGGAGGACCCAACCTTTAAAGTAGAGCTGAACATGGATACTGGAGAGCATCTCATCTATGGTATGGGGGACCTGCACTTGGAAATCATCGAGACAAAGATCGTGAATGAGAAAGGCATACAGATAGTGACGTCGCCGCCAATAGTGGTATATAAGGAGTTCATAAACAAGAAGGCTGGGCCAGTAGAGGGTAAGTCGCCCAACAAACACTCCAAGTTCCAGGTTGTTGTGGAGCCGCTCGAAGAGAGCGTGTTGAAAGCGATTGACAATGCGGATATTCCTGAGGGCAAGGTGCGCGGCAAGACGGTTCAGGATCTTTTGATACAGTACGGGCTCCCAAGGGAAGAGGCGAAGAATGCAAAGCAGATTGCGAACGGCAACATATTCATTGATATGACAAAAGGAGTGCAGTATATGAATGAAGTGATGGAACTGCTGTTGCAAGGGTTTGAGGAGGCTGTAAGCCATGGTCCACTCGCAAAGGAGAAGGTTACGGGCATGAAGGTCTCTGTTGTGGATGCACTCATCCATGAGGACCCTGTCCATCGTGGCCCTGCCCAGATAATCCCGGCAATCAAGAGGGCAATATATGCGGGTATGATGACCGCTGGAGTGACACTACTCGAGCCGAAACAGAAGTTGTTCGTACAAATACCGCAGGAGTATATGAGCGGTGTTATCAATAACATACAGGGAAAGCGCGGCCAGGTGCTCGATATCACGCAGGAGGATGAGCTGGTGAGCATAAACGCAAAGGTCCCTGTTGCGGAAATGTTTGGCTTCGCGAATGTGCTGCGGGGTGCAACGCAGGGCCGTGCCGTGTGGTACTATGAGTACTTCGGTTATGAGAAACTGCCTAGGGAATTGCAGGATAAGATTGTACGTGAGATAAGAAAGAGGAAAGGCGAGCCCGAGCAAGTGCCTGATGCTTCTTTCTTCATGGATTAGTGCACGTTTGCCTCAGGCGCAAAACAGATCAATACTATTTTTTCTTAGGAAACTTAATGAAAAAGACCCCTTCATCACCCTCGATCACGACGGGCTCGTGCTGGGCCATTGATGCAATGTTGAGCTCGAAAATCCCGTTGTCCAGCACTTTTACATCTGAAGCAACTGTCTTCTCATTAACAGCAACATCCCCCCTCCTTACAGACTTTGCCTTGAAAAGGAATGTGGTGCCCCCGCAGATTACGCAGGACCGTAGGGTGACCATCTCCTCGCTCGTGTAGACCTGCCCGCACTTCATGCATGTGTGCATGTTGCTTGCAGGCGTAATGTGTGCAATCTTTCCATCATCCACATCAATCACCCTTGAACCCCGCGAGAAGGTTAATCTTATTCGTGTCCTTCTTTATGGCCTTTATCATCTTGGCCGGGCCTATCACTGTGAGCCCGCTTGTCTTGCCTCCCAGCATCTTTATGATGGCATCCTTCCAATCAGCACTCCCGCTGCCAAGGCTCGATATCTCAATCCCAGTAAACCTGTCATCAATAATGTTCATCGTCTCCTCAATCAGCAGTTTCTCATCGTCAGCACCAAGCCGTTCCTCAAGCACTATGAGGCTCCCGCTACGTATGGCTTTAAGAAGGTAGGCGATACGCGCACTGCTATCCATGCTGTTGAGCACCGTTGCAGAAACAAACTCTATGCGAATATCAGACATTCATCCACCTTCAGGATATTTTTTGCATGTGCCTGCATTCATTTTACCATTTTTTGGCTATTGCATACCTGTGCTTTTTTTCATTTTACCCTATCGAATATCGTCTTGTAGAGGTTGTCTATGTTATTGCCGTTCTTTGCAGATATGTGCACAACCTCATACTGCGGAAACGCCTCCTTTATCCTCTTGACGTTTGCACCCGGCAGGTCGGTCTTATTCGCTACGAGTATAACGGGTATGCTCCTCGCCTCAAGATTCCCGAGTATGGTGATGTTCACCTGTGTATAGGGATCCTCTGTCGAGTCCATTACCACAAGTGCGGCATCCACATTCTCGAGCCATTTTATCGCTTCTATTATCCCCTTAGTCGCCTCCTTGGCTCTCACACGCGCCTCATCTTGTGCAATGCCATACTTTATGAATTCCCTATAATCTACTTTTGTTGCAATGCCCGGCATGTCGAGGAGATTCATGGACAGCTTTCTGCCGCCGATGTTCATCATCACCTTCTCCTTCTTCTGCACCGCCCTTGTCTCATGCGGGATTTCAGAAACTGTCCCCAGGGGCTCGCCAAGCCAGTCCATTGAGATCTTGTTTGCAAGCGTGGTCTTACCGGCGTTAGGCGCGCCGTACAGCCCAAGGCTCACGCACTTTTTCTTGCCGAATATGCTGTCTATGATACTGAAAAGCCATGAGAACATAGCCAAAATCACACTTCCTTTATCTTAGTTTCGCGTCAAAATTTATAAAACAGATGGAAAAAGTATTTATTTACAGCATTTAAGAAAAATACATGGATGGCAACAAGCGGATGAGCATCGCAAGAAAAGTCCTTAACGACCCTTCATATGCACAGCGCGCATGTGAGTTCATACGCATGCTCCCACCAGCCCACTACGGCGAGGCTGCCCTGACTGCGCTTGGCGTGAAGCCCGTGACAATCCTCCCAGATAAC
>DYJQ01000009.1:0-3996 GCA_020723045.1 Candidatus Micrarchaeum sp. | reverse complement strand
CGAGGCTGCCCTGACTGCGCTTGGCGTGAAGCCCGTGACAATCCTCCCAGATAACCCACAACTAGATAACACACAACTGCATTCATTCCTTCAAGGCAATACACGCCTTATGAAACAGGCTGGCCTGTTCTTGCATGGCGTCTACACAGACGAAGATGAGTATGCTTCGTTGCTGGTGAATTCATACTCACTGCAATTAGTTGAGAGCTCTTTCACGGACCATCCCGGACGGGTTAATGCCGTAGCGCAGATTTTCTCTGATAAAGAACTAAAGAAAAAATATGCTGGCAATTTCCTCGGATATCCGATTGAATATCGACCGGAGAGCGATATTGGCTATACCTTTTCGTGGGCGGCATTTGCGGACGGCGTGAGTCTCGCATCGCACTATATCTGGTTCGCATGGGACCATCCCACAGCGGAGGATACTGCAGGGGGCAATGTTGTACGGCCGCAGGCGGTGCAACTCGATACATCCGCATTGGCTGATTACATCTTGGGGATTGATTATGTGCGTGCCATCCTAGAGGCCTGCCTGCTTGTTGAAAATATGCGCCTAAGTGCAAACAAAGTACGGCTTAGGGTATATGACCGAAAGAGTGATAAGACGCTGGTACACAAGATAATTGACCCGCTAAATAAAACTATATTGTAAGCACATACATAATCAACAGAGGCTCATAACCCCTAAACGCTTGCACAAGCATATCACTGAAAGTTATTAATTATCTCATGCCATAAAATGTATCACGGACCCGTAGTCGAGAGGCCCCCTCCCCCAATTGCAAAACGCGGGAAAAAAGGCCCGACAATGGTTAAGACGCCACCCTTACAAGCGCTTCTTAAGCGCGCTAAGCAAGGTGGAAATCCCCAGTTCGATGTGAGGGCGCACTTGTAGGCTTTGCCTGCAATTTGTCGCCAAAGGCGACAACCCCGCCCCCTGCGCTCACACGTAGTTTTGCTGTGCAAAACAAGCGCGAGAGGCAGGTGCTCTCTTACGAAAACCTGGGCGGGTCCATTTTGCATTTTACATCTAAGAAATGTTTATATAATTTTATGTGCATATGCACATTATGGTAAGGCCAGTAAAGCCGAGGTTTGTTAGAGGGCCACCATGGATTGATTATTTCAAGCCGAGAGGAATTCCCCTGTCAGCTTTAGATGATGTCGTGCTTAATGTGGAGGAGCTTGAGGCAATTAGGCTAAAGGATCTTGAAGGTTTGGAACAGGAAGAATGCGCAAATAAAATGAAGATTTCAAGAGGAACTTTTCAAAGGATCTTGAGTTCAGCAAAGAAAAAAATTGCCGATGCTTTAGTCAATGGCAAAGCAATCAGGGTAGAAGGGGGTAATTATAAAATGCCAGCTAGAGGAAGAGGAATGGGGTTTGGAAGTGGTGCGGGAGGGCCGCCGGCGGTCTGTGTTTGCCCTGCTTGTGGAAACCAGCAGCCTAAGGTTGCAGGCCTTCCGTGCTCCCAAATGAAATGCAATAAGTGCGGCTCCTTTATGATGAGGGGCGGGTGAATTTGCAAAAAGACAGGAGGTAGATAAAATGCCGAGAGGAGATGGAACAGGTCCTTTGGGACAAGGGCCAAGAACAGGAAGAGGTATGGGTTTTTGTGCAGGATATTCTGCGCCGGGATACATGAACGCTGGGTTTGGCCGTAGATTTAGAAGGTTTGGCAGAGGTTTCGGTTGTGGAAGGCTGAAAAGAATGATGAATTAAAATGCAAACATAATCAAGGGAGGTAAGAAAATGAAAGTAGCTATAAGCTCTATAGGAAAAGGTATCGATAGCAACGTAAGCACTGTATTTGGGAGAGCCCCATACTTTGTTATTGTAGAGATAGACGGGAAAAAGATCGTAAAAGTTGAATCAATGGAAAATGCAAGCTCGGGCCAGAGTGGCGGGGCAGGAATCTCTGCCGCGCAACTGATTGCAGAAAAGGGTGCAAATGCCTTAATAACAGGGAATGTCGGTCCAAGGGCTTCTGATGTGCTGAGGCAGTTTAATATTGAGGTGTATAAAGGGGATGGGCTGGTGAAGGAAGCTGTGCAGAAATTCATAGATGGCAAGCTTGAGAAAATCCAATGATTCAACAAAGATTATGGAAGAAGGTTTGAGTATGAAAATCGCAATTACTGGCGGCAAGGGAGGTACTGGCAAATCAACCATAGCTACTGCTCTCGCCCATACCTTAGCAAAGAACAAAAAAGTGTTGTTGATTGATTGTGATGTTGATTGCCCTGGCGACCACTTGCTTCTGAGCTTGAAATTGGAAACGGCAATGGATGTTGAAAGCAAGATTCCAAAATTTGATTTTGGAAGGTGTATAAAGTGCGGGAATTGCGCAAGAACATGCCCGGAGCATGCCATTGCTTTTGTTAGTGGAAAATACCCAGTCTTCATTCAGGAACGATGCATAGGCTGTATGGCCTGCAAGCTTAGATGCCCTACAGGGGCAATCTCAGAAACAAAACAAAAAATCGGTGAGATTCGTGTGGCTAGAAGAGGAAATCTTACCTTGGTTTCCGGTGAGATGAAGCCGGGGATAGAAGAATCCAGCTTAGTTGTTAATGCAACAAAGAAATTTGCAAAAGAGATGGAGAAAGAATATGATTATGTTATAGTTGATACGGCGGCAGGAACACATTGCCCCGTGATTGCGGCCCTGCTAGGCTCAGAGCTTGCTATTGCGGTTACCGAGCCTACACCGTTGGGCGAGCATGACTTAGGGCTTATCCTTGAATTAACAACAAAACTCAAAATAAAGCCGTATGTTGTTTTGAATAGGGCGGATATAGGCAAGAGAGAGATGATTGAAAGGTTAGCAGAAAAGCACAACACACGAATCATTGCTGAAATACCGTACAGCGAGGAGATACAGAAGTTTTATTCAGAGGGAAGGCCCATCGAGCATGAGGAGATTCAAAAAATAATAAGGGTATTAGAATGAAAACAATAACAATCTTGTCAGGAAAGGGAGGGGTCGGAAAAAGCAGCTTAACAGCTTCCCTAGCCGTTGTCTTGGCAGAGAAAAATAAGATTGTTGCCGCAGATTGCGATGTTGATGCGGCCAACCTTGCCTTGCTTTTTGGGATAAGGGATTTTGAGAGAAATGAAAAGGTTTCAACGAATAAGAAGGCTTTTGTTAATGAGAATGCAAAGGGATGCAGAAATATTGTTGAGGCGTGTCCGTTTTCAGCAGTCTCTTTTGATGACAGAACGCAAATGCCCGAGATAAACAAATTTTTATGCGAGGGCTGTGGCGTTTGCAAGCTTTTATGCCCACAAGGCATTACAATGAATGACGTTGAGAATGCAATTGTTGGGGAAGCGAAGACAAAATACAACTTTCCTCTAGTTTCCGGCCAGCTTGAGATGGGGGAATCTGGAAGCGGCAAGGTCGTTGATGTTGTAAAGCAACGGGCTGAGAAAATTGGAGAGCGGATAAATGCCGATTTTCTAATAATTGATGGTTCTCCTGGAATAGGATGTCCCGTAATTGCTTCTGTAAGGGGAAGCGACTATGTTGTTGCTGTGACTGAACCAACAGAAGTTGCTCTTAGTGCTTTAAAGAGGGTTTTACAGGTTGTTGAACACTTTAAAGTCCCGTATGGGATTGTCATAAATAAGTTTGACCTAAACCCTGATTTTACTGAAATAGAGGAATTTGCAATGGAGAAAAACATTCCCATCATTGGAAAAATTCCATACAGAAAAGATTTTGTGGATGCAATGGTCAATATGAAGCCGGTTGTGGAAGTAAACCCTGAGTATAAAGAAATATTCAAGGATATTGTTGATAGAATAATGGTCGAGTTGAGTGCACATTCAGCTGGAGCATGAAAAGGAAAGAGCCTTCACGACTGCAACAGCATCCTAATTAGAAGCTGAAGTACAATCCAAACCTCGCACGGAAACATCAACACCTTGAATTAAATGAGAGGGAAGGACTCAAAGCTTTTATCGTCTACGGCCCTTAAAGTAATGCGT
>DYJQ01000008.1 GCA_020723045.1 Candidatus Micrarchaeum sp. | reverse complement strand
ACGGTCCTGCCGTCGCGTTTTATTATGCTTGAAGGCCACTCCATAACAACACCCCACACATAAAAACGCAAGCGCTACTGCTTGCACAGACCTTTTGTATGAGAGCTTTATATTGCTGTGTTTTCAGTAGATATATAAATCGTCTGTGGTTTTCTCCTTTTGCTTGCAAGAGCCAAATAACCACCCAAATGCCTTATTTGAGCGAAAAATGGATTATAATGTTGCATTTCGCTTTTGTATGCTCTAATGTTTTGGAATTCGCTAAAAACGAGCTGTAATAATTAATTGCGCCTCTCTCTTTTTAAATAACTTTGCCAGAGTTGTGTAAAACTAGCGCACCAAAATGGGCCGTAACAATTGATAGAAGCGATTTATGAAAACAAATAGCTATAAGCACCTCACTTTACAGCAACCCCAGCGGCTGAGTGCCCCCGGGCTATAAGAAAGTGTGTATTGTTCGCATCACCTATGGTGAGCGGCTGAGTGCCCTCGGGCCATAGGCAAGCATGCATGCAATGGAATGCGTGAGGGTATTGCATTGATTTTTAATATTGCGTTCCATTATTTCTTTCATGAAGCAGGTAATAACCCTCTCAATAGGCGGGAGCCTCATGGTGCCGGGCGAACCCGATGTTGATTATATAAAGCGCGTGGCGGCCTTACTGCGCAAGCATGCAAACAAGTACAAGTTTGCAATAGTTACTGGGGGAGGTGCGGCGGCCCGTCTGTATGCACGCGCAATGAAAAAGATCGTAAATAACGAATTTCTCGCAGACCAGGCAGCCATAATGAGCACGTGGCAGAATGCATACCTCATCCTTGCAGTACTCCACGATAGGGCGTACAAGACTTTGCCCAAGACGTTTGATGAGGCGGCACAGGCGCTCGAGACGAATGATTTTGTAGTTATGGGGGGTACGCTCCCCGGTATTACAACTGATAGTGATGCTGTCCTGCTGGCTGAGAGGGTGGGGTCGAGGAGGGTTGTGAACGTGAGCAATGTAGATGCAATATATACTGCTAACCCGCGCAAGAATAAGGGTGCAAGGAAGATCTCAAGGATGAGTGTGGACGCACTGGTTGCGATGGCCGCAGAGAATGATACGAGAAAGGCGGGTGAGAATTTCGTGTTTGATATGCTGGCCTGCAAACTGCTGGCCCGTTCTGGGATTGAGGCGCACTTTGTGAGTGGGAAGAACCTCAAAGACTTGGAGAATGCAATTCTCGGCAAAAGACACGGTGGCACAGTAGTTACTCCATCATCTTTGGCATAAATTGAAAAAACAAGAGATTATTTTTATTAGAGCTCCCACTCGCCCTTGAATGAAACCTTTTTTGCACCCAATTTCTTAAGCTCCTTTGCCAAAAGCGCCACCGCAGCCGAATCCCTAGCCCTCTTCTCGTCGTATTTATTGCTTCCAAGGTTGACCTCAACCCCATCCCCTTTTACATCCACATCGCATTTCATCTCATACTTCTCGGAAAGCAGTATGGCCTTTTCCTGGAGTGTTTTGGCATCTTTGAGCATTTTTATTTCATATCTGAGCGGTGCGCCCGCAAGTGGATGATTAAAGTCAACAACAACCCTCCCACTGTTAACAGCCCTTATGGATGCAGGCATGTTGTCTATGTTAATCACCTGGCCGGGCACGGGGTTGATATTCGCTTTTCTGAACTGGCTCAACGGTATGATGCGCACCAACTCCTCATTCCTCTGGCCGAATGCTTTTTCTGGCTGGATTTCAAGCTCCTTTGACTCGCCTTCCTTGAGCCCCACAAGCCCCTCATCAACACCCTTGAGCACATCACCAGCTCCCACATTCAGCACAACCGGCCCATACTTCTTCTTTTCTTCGAACAGGCCCGCATCCTTTGCCTTCTTCTCATCAGTGGTATCGATGAGCTGGCCGCTAGACTTCACATACGCAGAATATTCTATCTTTACGATATCTCCATTCTCAACTGCCATGTCCAATTACCTCTCTGTTAGTGTTTGGCGTATATGAGTATGTGAACAGTTTTAAAGGTTTTTTTCTCAATTGGTTGCTATGAAAGTCAACTTTACGCGTGCGCAATTCATACAAGCAATCGTTATAATAACCGCGCTTGCATTCATACTTTCCACGCTGGCGACGTGGTATAGCGGGGCTGTGCATAAAAACATACCCGCAACTACACCATCATCTGATGGAACACTGAGCGAGGAAAACGTCACGATGGGTACGGCCAAGGTTGCACTCATCATAGATTCATACTCGCCCGTGATACGCGTGAGTGGGCTTAGCAGCCAAGCGCGCGAGTACTTACAGCAACTCCAGCAGAATGGCACCATACTCTATATTGACACATCAAACCCCAGCTATGAGACGATAGCGCTCTCAAAGGGGGATTATACGTATGAGGTTGCAAGCAACATACTTGCACTCGGCCCCAACGTCACAATGCTTCTCGAGGCATACGTATACAGTGATGGCGAGGTTAAGTTCCAGACACAGAACGGCATTGTGAATGCAACAATACCCAAGAGCAGGATAACCGTTGCAAGGCCATACCCGAACGGCGAGCGCCTCTTCTTCAATGCACTTGTACAGCTCATGAACGGCAAGGTTGTGGGTGCCAAGCTTACACCACTGGCCGTCCAGGAAATGGTGCAACTGCCCGTTGAGGTTAATGCATTTTATAATAAGTATCATGCGAGGCTCTACTTCAATTGGCACGATAGGGTGGGTGTGGAAAACGAGATAGCGAGATTAAATGAATCGTTGAATACATTAGGGGCAAGGAATATAACTTTAAATTACATACGTGATGACACCGTGTACGCCAACAGGACACTCAAAAGCGGGGAGTCCGCTGCATTGCACGTGCTCCTGCCGGGCCTTAAGGTAGTGCAGTTGAACAAGATAGTATTCTACAGCAACTATTCGTACACTGAGGATGAAGTGGGCAGTGCAGTAGCCAATGTTACGAATGGCACGGCCTCACTCTCATTCTCCCCGCCACTCCTCATGATTACATTTGATTTTGATGGGAACGAATCCGATGCAGTGGCCGCACTCACCCTCCCATACACACCCATCTCTAGCGATGTTTATAGGCTTTCGAATGCGACCACAGGCGGTGTAAACGTCAATGTTAAGGGAAAGAGTTATGACGTGGATAGTATGGAGTTGAATGTGTGGGTACCTGTGGGCACAGCGTTGAATAGGCTTGCATTTGCAGATTTTGAGGTTTCCATAGTGGGCGATAGGATAATCGAAGCAAAACAAGTGATACCGCCAAAGTACCAGTAGTCTCAGGCCAGCCTCGTTATCCACTTTTATATTTAGCCATCCTAACTATCCCTTGTGGCATTGAAGAACAGCTACTCAAAAGGCGCAAGGTTTGAGAGAGAGTTGGCAGACTTGCTTGTAAAGAGGGGGTATATGGTCGTAAGGGCCGCGGGTTCAGGTGTTTACACAACCGCACCAGACCTCCTCGCATTCAGAAAGAATGAATCATACGTGTTTGAGTGCAAGGCGTGGAACAGCAAACACCTGCGTTTACGTGAAGGGCAGTATACGCTGTTGAAGGAGTGGGAGGAGAAGACCAGCGTCTCCGCATACATTGCCTGGCGCATCCCTCACAAGGGCTGGCTTTTCATAAGGCCGGCAGAGATGGGGGAGAAGGCCGTTATCACGTTGGAGAAGGCACAACTCATAAACAGGACGATTGATAACTTGGTGTAGTGATGCGGGTTGTGAAAGTACTCAAGAGGGATGCCGAAGAGGTAAGACGAAGACTGGCGGCAGAGAACATAATAAGCAAGGATTATCTTATTGAGAGTGATGAGAAATATGTCTACATTCCCGTGGCAAGCGATATGCACGAATTGCCTGCAGATAATGAAATGATTGAACGTGAAATGAAAAAGCGGAGGAGGGGGCCGCACAGCCTACGGGATGCTCTTGGAGATGACAGCGTTAGGGCCTATGACGTAATCGGCGATATTGCGGTGATAGAGATCCCTGATGGCCTTCGCGATAGAGAGAATGAGATTGGCGAGACGCTCCTGAAATTGCACAAGAACCTCAAGTGTGTATTCGCAAAGGATAGCGGTGTGCACGGGGAGTATAGAATACGTGGCGTGAGATGGCTTGCAGGCGAGAAGAGGACGGAAACATTACACAGGGAGCATGGTGCGAGGTTTGTTGTTGATGTGTCAAAAGCCTATTTTTCGCCCCGCCTGTCGTATGAGCGGCTCCGCATAGCAAGGCAGGTGCGTGATGGCGAGAATATACTTGCGCTCTTTGGCGGTGTTGCACCATTCCCCATCGTGATCGCGCGTAAGAAGAACGTGCATGCATACTCTATTGAGATAAACCCTGAAGGCCATAAGTATGCACTCAAGAATATAGAGTTGAATAAGGTGGGCGGGAGGGTTACGGCCCTGTGTGGGGATGTGCGGGAAATCCTCAAGGAAAAGAGGTTTCATCAGTGGGCTGACCGTATAATAATGCCACTCCCTAAAGATGCGATAAGCTTTCTTCCGTATGTTGTACACACTGCTAAAAAAGGATGTATAATACACGTGTATGCATTCTGCGAAAAAGGAAAATTGGGCGCGCTCGAACAGGAGATACTAAGACTGCTTGGCAGGCCCGCTGAAATAATCTACAGCCGTAGGGTGAGGACGTACTCGCCCGAAGTGGACCAGTTTGTTTTTGACATAAAGGTGCTGGAATAAGGACATTCTCACCGCAAACCCTCATTTATGCACTCCTAATCCTCTCTATTTCCCTTCTGGCCATTGCGACAGCCCCCTCCATCTGCTCGATAGTAGTTGTCTCAACCTCTTTGTATGAAGCAATTTTATGCTCAACCTTGCCGCTCGTGGCATAGATGCGTTCAATCTCCATTACGCCGCTAGCATAGATATTCTTTACATCCTCAATAGCCTCAGCCACTATCTTTCTGGCTAGCGGGCTTATACTGCTGTCGTACACGGCCTCAAGCTTTTTTATGTGCAAGTCAACCCCACTCCCCAATCTTTCCTCTGCACGCTTCTTCTCCCTGCTGTCAATTATGAACGCGGTGATCGTGTTTATACCGTGCGAGATGATTGTGCCGAGTGATTCAACCTTACGCTCCTCCTCCACATACGCTTGCGCCAACCTGTGTTTCTCCTCCGCCCCTTTCTCCTCCCCTTTTCCTATTATGAACGCGGTGATCGTGTTTATACCGTGCGAGATGATTGTGCCGAGTGATTCAACCTTACGCACTTCCTCCACATACTTTTCTGCAAGCCTGCGTTTCTCCTTATCGGGCCTGTGCTGTGCAACTAGTGCCATAACCCAACTATCTCTTCCATGATTTTTAAATATGACGTCCCAAACTCTCTTTTATATGCAAGTGGCCGACCTTGAATACCGTTATGCAGTGGATGAGCTGAACAGCCTGCTGGGCGGCGGCAGGGTGAGCAAGGCATACCAGATAACGAGCGCTCTGTTTAAGATTGTGTTCGCATCACGAGAGGGTAAACACACACTAATCTTCCAACTGCCGGATTATGCTACACTCACCAAGCGCGATATCCCATCACCGCAACAGCCATCAAACTTCACCATGGCCCTGCGCAAGAGGGTTGAGAATGCTATTGTAACGGGTGTGGAACAGCCCGGGTTTGAGAGGATTATCATATTCAATCTTGATGTCAAGGGTGATGAGTGTAGGCTCATCATCGAGCTTTTTTCGAATGGCAACATCATATTTTGTGGCCATGAAGGGATGATAGACCTGATTTACAGAAGCGAGAGCTGGAGGGAGAGGGAGCTCAGAAAAGGCGTGTCCTACAAACTGCCCCCCTCAAAAATATCGCCACTCAATATGGATGAGTCTATGGCAGGGCTGAACGGCAAGAAGACGTTGATGGCAGGCCTGCTCTCCGTAATCTCTCTCTCACCCAAATATTTAGAGGAGGCACTGGTACGCGCGGGTGTAGACCCAAAATCAAAAGAGGAGCCCAGCGCAGAGGAGAGAGTGAGGATAGTGGAAGCGGTAAGAGCGGTGTGCAGTGAGGGCAGGTTTTATGTGTATAAAAAGGAGGGCACTAACGTTGATTATTCAGTATGCGCTCTCTCAAAGTATGGAGAGGGTTATGAAAGGGAGGAGTTCACGTCCGTTCTTGAGATGATAGATGCATTCTATGAACCCGTGCTTCACACAGCAGAGGATGTTGTGGATGTGAAGGGCGAGGTTGCACTCCAGAAGATGAAGGAGAGGCTTGCAGAACTTGAGGGCGAGGCATCTTTCTACAAGGGGGCTGGGGACTGGATTTATGAGAGATATGCGGAGATTGAGGCGCTTGTGGCCAGCATCAGGCAATGGAAGAAGGAGGGGAGGAGTAACGAAGAAATAAATATGATGGTATCACAAATTAATCCCACTGCCTCATTTGTAAATGGTGCCCTTAAGTTCAGGATACGGTGAAATTGATGTCAAAATACTATCTCACAACCGCAATACCATACGTAAATGCCGCACCGCACATCGGCCATGCACTTGAGTTTGTACAGGCTGATGTTATAGCAAGGTATAGGAGGGCGAGGGGCGATGATGTACGGCTCACAACGGGTGCGGATGAGAACAGTCTAAAGAACGTGCAGGCCGCAGAAGCAAAGGGTATTGCCACTGCAGTGTTATGCGAAGAGAATGCAGTACTCTTTAGGAAGATGGCTGATGTGCTCGGCTTATCATACACAAACTTTGTGAGGACATCCGCAAGCCCTGAGCACAGGCGCGGTGTACAGCAGATATGGGAGCTATGCAATAAGTCTGGAGACATCTACAAGAAGAATTATAAGGGCCTTTACTGTGTTGGGTGTGAGGCGTTCTATGAAGAGCACGAGCTTGTGGATGGCCTATGCCCGGAGCACAAGCGCGCCCCTGAAGTGGTTGAGGAGGAGAATTATTTCTTCAGGTTATCCAAATATCAGAAGAGAATTGAGGAGATGATAACGAGCGGCCAACTAAGGATAATCCCAGAATCGCGTATGAAAGAGGTGTTGCAGTTCATACACAGCGGGCTCAAGGATTTCAGCATCTCTCGGTCAATGAAGAGGGCGCGCGGGTGGGGCATACCAGTCCCCGGCGACCCAAGCCAGGTAATGTACGTATGGTTTGATGCCCTTGGCACTTATATCACTGGGGTAGGGTATGGCTCTGATCAAGAGACGTTCAATAAGTACTGGCCGGCTGATGTACATGTGATCGGGAAGGGCATATTGCGGTTTCATGCACTATACTGGCCAGCCATGCTGCTCTCCGCAGGCATTGCACTGCCTAAGAATATTCTCGTGCATGGTTATATCACTGTTGAAGGCCAGAAGATGAGTAAGTCGCTGGGCAATATCGTAGACCCCATTGGTATTGCGGAGAGGTTTGGGAGTGATGCACTCAGGTACTGTTTGTTGAGTGAGGTATCAACATTTGATGATGGCGATTTCTCGGAGAGAGTGCTTGTTGAGAAGAATAATAATGAGCTTGTGGCAAACGTGGGCAACCTCGTGAACAGGACGATGGTGTTCATAAAGAATAATTTTGATGGAAAGGTTCCTGCACCTGCAAGATTAACACAGAGTGATGAGCAGTTCATCTCAAAACAGAGGGAGACGTTTGAGCACATAACAGAGTTGCTCGACCAGTTTAGGCTTAAAGATGCGATTTCAGAGGTTATGGAATACTCCAGCAATGCCAATAAGTATTTCCAGGAGAACCAGCCTTGGAAGGTGATAAAGAGCGAGAGGGAGAGGGCGGGTACGGTACTCTACATACTTGCCAATCAAGTAAAGGATATTGGCATACTGATTGGACCATACCTCCCATCCGCGAGCACGGAGATATTCAGACAGCTCAACATTGCATTGGGAAATAATAGGTGGCAGGATGTAGCGGTATTCTCACTCCCTGCCGGTCATGTGCTGAGCGATGCAAGGCCAATATTCAGAAAAATGGATATAACGGAGATTAGGGCGGCGGCTGAAAGCAGGCACACCGTTGAAGCGGCACAGCAAATGCACGATTTCGGCATAGAAAATGTTGACCTTGAAGTTGGTGAGATAGTATCTGCTGAGAGGCACCCCAACGCGGATAAACTGCTTGTTGAGAGAGTGAGGGTGGGTGATGGTGAGAGGCAGATTGTCTCGGGTATTGCGCGGTATTACAAGCCTGAAGAGCTCATAGGCAGGAAGATTATACTCGTCAAGAATCTCAAGCCCGCGGTGCTGCGCGGTATCAAGTCAGAGGGTATGCTGCTTGCTGCAGTATCAGGCAATGATGTCGAGGTAATATTTTGTGAAGGGTGCAGGGTTGGGGATAAGGTAGCCCCAAAAGATGGGCGGTGCAGTTATAGAGAACAGATCACTATAGATGAGTTTGCAACACTGAACCTTGAGGTTAAAGACGGCAGGTTCCTTGCAGATGGCAGGGAGATGACAGTAGACGGCAAGGCTGTGAGGACACATAGGGTTTTGAGCGGCAGGGTGGGTTGAGCGGAGTTCGACAAACATTTTTATAAGCTCGACAAACTCTTGCGGGGCTTATGTAAGTTTAAATAGTTTATTGCGTATTCTTATTCACTAAAGGTGATTTTATGCCAAAATACGTCATAGCAAAACAGCTTGCTGGGAAAAAGATAATAACCAGCGACGGTGAAGACCTCGGAAGGCTCACAGACATAAAGGTTGCTGAAGTGGGAGGAAAGCTTCAGATGCTCGTTGTAGAGGCTAATTTCGACAGCGCGATCGCATCGAGGCTGCAGAAGGATGATGCCGGCCATACACTCATTCCTTATGACTCTGTGATGGCAGTATCCGATTTCGTTATTGTCGATAAGAAGTCCATCCCGGTGCAGCAGTAGATTTTTATGATTGCAGGTATTGATGAAGCCGGGCGTGGTTCCGTGCTCGGTCCCCTCTCCATAGCACTCGTGTGTGGGGAGGAAGGCGATTTTTTATCTCTTGAATTGGCCGATTCTAAATTATTGACTAGGGATGAGAGGGAGGCGCTCTACCCCGAGATAAAGAAAAGGTTCTACTCATCCGTCATCTTGGTGAGTGCAAGGGAGCTCAACGAGCTCATGGGCCGGTTCTCCCTCAACGAGATTGAGGCGATGAAGGAGGCATACCTGCTTGAGGAACTGCCACTCACACCTAAAGAGGTGCTGGTGGACTCGCCCGACTCCATTGCGCAGAATTTTGCCACGCGGATAAGGCATCACCTGTCAAAAGAGCTGGTGATACGAGCGGAGCATAAGGCCGATTTTAACTATCCTGTTGTGAGTGCAGCATCGATTGTGGCTAAGGTGGTGCGGGATTGGGAGATTGACAGGATAAGAGAGGAGGTTGGGCTTGATTTTTCTTCAGGATACCCTTCGGATGAGAGTACTGTTGAGGCGGTGCGCCACATGCTCAAGACAGGCCATGGTAGGGAGTATGTGAGGATGTACTGGAGTACTGTGGAGAACATCATGGCCAACCAGAAAAAATTGCAGGATTATTTTTGAGTTTAGGTTGCCTGCTGCAAGGCCCACTATTTGTCTAATTGCTTCTCAATCTCTTCCCCAAACCTCTTGAGGAATGTGTTGAGGTGTTCAATCTCAATCGTTGCACCCGCGGCAATGGTATGGCCGCCGCCCATCCCAATCCCCTCACACGATACATTGAGTGCCTTCCCCAAGTTTATGCCTTTATTCACAAGCTCTTTTGTGGCCCTTGTGCTTATCTTCACCTTCCCCTCATTATCGAGTGCAATGGCAAGTATTGGCTTATCAGTGCCAACCGTACCGTAGAGCATCCCTGCAACCACCCCAATCAACCCATCCTCAATCACACCACGCGCATCAACAAAATAGAACAACCCCAAGTCCACAACATGAGTGCCCGCATACTCAATCCCCCCACGCAGCATCCTCCTGTGCATCTCTAACAGGTTCCTGGCCCGCTCATACGCGCCCTCCCTCTTTAGCAGTACATCCACCCCCACATCGGGCTTATCATGCCTGCCGCACGCATTCAGCAGTGTTGAGAACTCACTCGCATCCCTCATCTCAGTGTTCTCAGGATAAGTGAGCAGCTCGTAAACCTCTCCCAGCAGATGTTTTGCATGATGCTTCATCCCCTTTTCGTATATGAGAGCGACGAGTGCACTACTCAATGTTTTTCTTTCATCCTCACTCAAGTCGGTATACCTCCTCCACTTATCCCCTCTCTTGAGTTCAATCCCCAACTCTTCGTAGAATGAAATGATGTTCTGTTCATTCCCACTCAAGCCGGGCAGGTACGGGTCGATGGAGTACATCAGGAATGGCACGAGCGGCCTGCTCACCCTGCCGAACATGCACAGGTCTGTGTAATGCCTTGCAACACCTGCACTCTCTGCTTCTTCGAGCATCTTGTGGTTCCAGCCGATAAACGGGGCTTGCATATCACCCACTGCACCCACAATACCTATTGGCGCAAGCTCCCTTATCCCAAACGTAAAGTATGCACATGACGCCCCCGACATCTCGTATGAGCCGTTTATGCCGAAGTGCATGGGGTTTACTTGGAGTATGCTACTCTCATTCCCTTGGTGATGGTCTATGATGATGATGTTTTTCTCAATCCCCTCAAGCTCCTCAACCGCCCCGGCACCGAAATCCACCATAATAATGTTTTTTTCATGTGCGCTCTTTATCTCGTTAATCTCTTTGGGAGAAAGCTTTCTGTAGCACTGCCGGTTATAATTCTTACCCATCATTTCGAGTGCAGCGACAGTGAGCGCCCCTCCGCATAAGCCGTCCGCATCGTAGTGATGTACAACGAGGAAATCATCCAGCCTCTCTATCTCCGCCCTCGCCTCTGCACAACGCTCAGTAAATCCCATACATTAGAGTTATTGCAAACAGTAATATATTACTCTTGTGTGAAAATTTCCCATGGCTCTTAATCTGGACTGGCGTCACGCCTTCATAATCTATATGTTCTTCTCACTCGTGTTTTTCATTATAGTGGTGGGAGCGCCCGTTTCTGCACTGTTGGGGTGGGATGATGTTGCATCCGGGCTCTACAACGCCGCTGTACCATTCTGCCACCAGTGGGACTACCGCTCTTGGTGCATATTCAACGCCAGCACAGGATGGATTGTTGAGGACTGCATACCGCACAATTACAGCGGGGTTGTGATGCAGGAGACTAAGTTTACAGTAGCATCGCATTACTGGGACGGCCCATTCACATACTCGCGCAGCCAAGCCGGCCGCAACCGCGCCGAGCATATCATCCGCGACAGCATGGATGGGTATAAGATGGCGATGTGCGCGCGTGATACGGCAATGTATTTTGGGCTTGTATTTGCAGGGATATTGTTCCTGTTTGTGCACAATTATGTGCGCAGGGCGCCCCCTATCATATATTTCTTCATAAGCATAATTCCCCTAGGCATCGATGGAACTGGCCAGCTGTTAAACCTATGGGAGAGTACCAACCTCATCCGCGGCATAACCGGTTTCATCGTGGGTGCAGTGATTGGGTTTTACATTATTGTGCTGTTGACAGAGATATTCAACAATAGCCGTAAAAAATAGCGTCGTATAGAATTGTTTTTAAATGTTTCCACTTCTAAAAGACCTATGGCCTGCTTTGAAATCACTTCTGATATTGCGGTGCCGGACAATCCGCTCGAGCAGGTTGTAGGTCAGGAGCATGTCCTTGAGATCGCACACATAGTTGCGAGGCAGAAGAGGCATATGCTCTTGGTAGGGCCGCCGGGCACAGGCAAAAGCTTTATTGCAAAAACCATCGCGCTACTCCTTCCCAAGCCCACACAGCAGATTGCAGTACTTCTCAACCCTGAAAATCAGGATAGGCCCATTCTTGAGGTCAAGAATGCCGACGAGCTTGAACGCGAGAGGCGGGATAAGATGCGCGCAAAGCTTGTTGACCCGCGTGATGTACCGTATTACGTCTCGGAGCGGTTGGGGTTTAGGTGCAGGAAGTGCGGCACCATAAGCGATCCTGAGTCTAACATATGCCTGTACTGCGGTGCCGAGAAGTACCGCAGGAGCAGGAATATCGAGGAGATGTTTTCCGATATGCCAAAGATAAGCAGGGATGACAAAGTATTCATGAAACGGACATCACAGGACGGCAAGGAGGAGGAGTTCATCTACGAGAGGGTGGGCAACAAGGTAAAGGTTTCAAAGAATACCCATAAAAACACATGGGAGGTGCAGCGCAAGGTTATAGTGCCGCTCGAGCGCAACACGTTCGTGCAGGCAACGGGTGCAAGTGAGGCAGAACTGCTGGGTGATGTAGGCCATGACCCATACGGCGGCCACCAGGAGATTGGGATACCGCAGCACGAGCGCGTGATCCCGGGTGCAATACACGAGGCGCATGAGGGTATACTATTCATTGATGAGCTGTCAACACTTGGCGAGTTGCAGCGTTACCTGCTCACTGCGATGCAGGAGAAGAAATTCCCTATCATGGGCAGGAACTCAACGAGTACGGGGGCGGCGGTGCGTGTCGATAATGTGCCATGCGATTTCACGCTTGTAGGCGCGGTCAACATAAACGATATACATTCAATACTGCCGCCGCTTAGGTCGAGGATAATAGGCGCTGGCTATGAAGTATTGCTCAATACCGTGATGGAGGATAATGAGGCTAACCGGCAGAAGATGATACAATTCATAGCACAGGAGATACGTAAAGATGGGAAGATACCACATGCGACCGCTGCCGCGTGTGATGTGATACTTGCAGAAGCGAAGGTGCGTGCGAGGCAGATGGACAAACGCGATGGCCTCACCCTGCGGTTGAGAGACCTGAGCGGCATAATAAAAATGGCTGGGGATATGGCCATTGTTGAAAACTCACAATTCATAGAAAAAGAGCACATGCTCCGTGCGATAAAGCGCGCACGCTCGATTGAGGAACAGCTCCTAGACAAGTATGGCAGTGTGTGGCGTGCGGGGATGAGTGATTATGCGGCCATATCACCTGAGAAGGATAGAGGGTATGCAAGTGAGGTCCGCTAGCTATCAACACATGCAGGAAAGGCAGAGGGATGAGATAACAAAGAGCGTGCATGATTTTTATACTGCGTACCCTTATCCGCTGCTCGCCTCTCCGTTTTCAAGGTTTCATCGCAGTTTTGTTAAACGTCTTGTTAAGTTGTGGGGGTTTGACCCGCACAATCTGAGAGGCCTTAGGCTGCTCGATGCTGGGTGCGGTACGGGCGAGAAGTCAGTATACCTTGCGAGTATGGGTGCAGAGGTTACTGCAATTGATATTTGCGAAAGGCAGTTGGCTTATGCGAAGAGGTTGGCCGAGAAGCACAGCCTTGATATCGAGTTCAAGAGGGCCGACATACTGCAAATGGCACTCAACAAGAGGTTTGATGGCATTATGTGTCTCGGTGTACTGCACCACACACCGGATGCGTGGGAAGGGTTTGCAAAATTGTGCAGTCATCTCACTGAAAACGGCCGTATCCTCCTGGGCCTCTATAATACTTACAGCAGGGTGCATTACAGGATTTTGAGAACGGCGGTAAGGGGGCTGCACGGCAACGACCCTAAAGAGATAATGCGGTTCATCAATACATCCCCCCTTGCACTGCCGTTGCGGACTGCTTCTGAGCACACGCTCTACGACCGGTATGCAGTGCCGTATGAATCTTATCATACACTTGGGGAGGTGAGGAGGAGGTTTGCAGAAAATGATATGGTTATTGATGCAATCTCGCCTTCTACACTCATGAATAATGACCTGCTCACACAACTGTACTGGCTCGCTCGCGGCAAATCATTCTTCATCGTTGCCGGCCACAAAGAGTAAGAGTTTTTTTCATAATTCACGAGAATATTTTTTCAACAAGCACTTTGATTTTCATTGCATCATAAGTCAGTTTTATGAATCGCGTCTGCCCGCGCACCCCCTTCCCAGAAGCGGTGAGTGTTATGAGGCCCAGCATGTCCAGATCGTGCAAGTATTCTGAAAACCAACGGGCGCTCCGTGGCGAGACACCAAGCCGTTTGCACGCATTCATATAACTATCGTAAACCTCTCCTGAAATGAATACGTCCTCCACATTCTCGCCAAGCTTTCCGTAAGCGCTCCCCTTCAATTGCAATAGCGATATGCCGTAAAGTGCGATCTGCTCGTGTTGCGGCAGTGTGCTTATTGCCTCGATTACGAGGTCCTCATCAACACTCTTACGCGCCATCTCTACATGCTTTTCGCTTACCCGTGTGTCACCGTTCTCGTTTGCAATCACTCCCGCTTTCTGCAGAAGTTTGAGTGCATACCGCGCATCACCAGTTTCACGGGCCGCAAGCGCCGCCGCCAGGTTCATGGCCGCATCATCAACAGCATCCTCTACAAATGCAATCTTAGCCCTCTGCTTGAGTATATCGTATAACTGGTTTGCAGTGTATGGCCTGAATACGATTTCCTTCTCATAGAGTGAGCTCTTGCTACGCGGGTCGAGCCTCTCCTTGAAGTACAGCCTGTTTGAGATGCCCAACAGCGAGATACTGCCCCTCTCGAGTTCATCGTTGACCCTCGTCATCGTGTATATAAGGTCATCAACATCTTTGACCATATCTATCTCATCAAGCACAACTACTATATGCATATTGTTTTCCTCAACCCACTCAACCATTGTCTCGTATAGTTTTGAGAGGGGATAGCCAATCTTTGCATCACACTTGCAGATTTCATTATTGATCTTGAAGATTACCTTGTACCGTGAATCGTAAATCCTGCAGTTGATATACTTCATTATCGCGTTGCGGTTCATTGCATTGAACCGTTCCATAACAGATTTTGAGCAACTGCTTTTGCCCGTGCCCGTCTTGCCGTATAGGAACATATTCTTTGGCCGTGCATCCTTGAGTGCTGGCGCAACGCCCTTCATTAGGGTTTCGATCTCGCCATCGCGGTGGGGCAGTACATCGGGTATGTAATGGGGTGAGAGTGCATTCAAATCCGCAAATATTCCATTCTTCTCAATCAATTCCTCAAACGTCAACATGTTGCGGCCCCCAAGAAGAGCAACTCCTTTAAGCACATAATAGTTAAATATTTAATTCCACTATTCGTGTTTACGTCTGAAAATAGTAGAAGGGGACATCTCAACAGTCTTATGAGCAGTTAGCACCAAGGATGTATAACCTGTCCAGCGGGATTTTATTTATAACATTTTAGTGTTAAATAAAACCGATAAACGGTGGTACTATGGGTATACTGCAAAAGTTTTCTGATGCTCTTGGGCTCGGAGGAAAGGAGATTAATGTCCAGGAGTACCTGGATAGTGAAGACCTCGAAAATCTTCATGACCCTGAGGAGCAGGTGGCTGCGTATGTGAAGCCGGTTGCGCTCGAGAGTGTGGCTGTGATCTCAGAGATAAAGGATGAGCTGAAGAACGGCAATCTCATTTTGCTGAACATAACACCGATGCTTAAGAATGAGAAGGTGCTCATGCAGATAATTGACAAGCTCAGGGATTATGCAAAAGAGATCCGTGGCGATATCGCCAGGATAGACAATGAGAAGATCCTCCTGACGCCTTCTAAGATGAAGATTGTAAAGAGAAGGAGATAATCTTATTTTCAGGTTCTTATTTCTTTTTGTCCCCTTTTGCGTTGGCGTTTTTCATTCCCCAGCATCCGGAGCGTTTCCTTGAAGACGCATATTACTGATTTTACCTCTACATCCTCCGCACTGCTCTTAGACACGATATTCTTGAATGCCTGCCGGCATTTGCGCGGGTTGCGAAGAGAAGCCCCCACGTGCCCAACAATTGCATCAAAATAACCAGTGAGCGCTCTCATTGTTTTCTCATCCGTCATTATCCTCTCCCTTGCCCGCTGTTTTTCCTTCCTGCGCATCTCATACATAATAACCGCCGCGGCGTTTGAGAGGTTGAGGGAAGGATAATCATCACAGGTTTCTATGTATGTGTTTATATCGCATTTGAGCAGGTCTTCCTTTGAGAGGCCGAAGTCCTCCCTCCCAAAGACTAGTGCGGCATTTTTTGTATCGAACTTATCGGCAATCTCGGAAAGGGGGAGAGGCCGGCTCAATCCGCGCTGGCCTTTTGTAAGCGAGGCAGTCGTACCAATTATTGGATAGCGCCCGCGTGTTGCCTCTTCAAACGACTTCACTATCTTTGCATGGGCAAGTATATCCGCGGCATGCTTTGCATACTTAACAGCATCATTTCCCAACTCGGCCCGTGGGGTTACAATATATAATTCATTAAACCCAAAGTTCTTCATCACCCTGCACACTAGGCCCACATTCATATCATACAACGGCCCAACCAATACTATCCTCATATGCACATCCCCATCACTGAACCGACAGTTCCACAACATACAGCGTTTCAAAGAAGAGCGGTTTCTCGGCGATAATCTTCCAATTATACCCTTGGCCCATCGCAAACAGTTTATAGCCATCATAATTCCTATCAGAGATGAGCAGAAGTATCTTCCCATCTTTTGTGATATGATTTTTCGCCTGTAAGATGAATTTCTCTATAACATCCTCTCCGTTCTGTATATGCGTCCAGGCCATATCCCGAGGGTCGGCATCATCCAAGTACGGGGTGTTGAATGCGATGAGGTCAAACCTACCTGTGATGTTGTCAAATAAATTGCTCACCACAAATCTTGCATTCCCCGTCTTCACATTATTTTTTGCGGTTTCAACAGCATCGGGATTTACATCTGCGCATACAATCTCATCAGCCCTCCCTATACTGTTTGCCTGTACACCGCTACCGCAACCCATATCCAGGAACCTTCTGCACTTCCTCTTTTTGAGCTCGTTCGCGAGCATCCATGAGTCATCTGCCGGTTCGTAGACATACATATGCATTCATTATGAATACGAGGTTAAAATAATTATGGGCGTAAATTGTTTGGGTGTTTTGGATGAAGGTAAACATAAAGAAGACCACTATTGGAACAATGCTCTCCGTGGAGATGAAAGCCGGCGACATGATAAATTTAGAGCCGGGTGCAATCTTCTCATCAACGGGTGAGATTGAGATAAATAGTGGGCTTGCTGGCGGGCTTGCGTCGAGTGCGCTCAGGATGCTTGGAGGCAGCGAGAGTGCATTCATAAACAAGGTGGTGGCAAAAGAAGACCTCCTGCTCGAGGCAGGCACACCTCTACCTAGCGAGATAGCGGAAGTAGACCTTAACGGTGCTATGATTCTCGGCGATGGTGTTTATCTTGCGCATACGGGCGATATCACAGTCTCGTCAAAGTTTGGTGGGCTCACATCCTTGGCCTCAGGTGCTGGGCTTATGTTTCTTCATGCAGAGGGCAAGGGGAAGCTCTATCTGGCAGGTGGAGAAAGCCTCTTCATGAAAAAACTCAAGCAGGGAGAAAAATTCATCGTGGATAATGCATGCTTTGTTGGTGTTGATGCAAGCGCAGCAATAGAGAAGTTCTTTGCGGGGAAAGACCTGGTGAGCAAGATTGTCGGTGGCGAGGGCATAATGCTCAAGATAACTGGCCCTGCAACTGTATACTACCAGACCGAGAGCCCTGCATCGCTCGCAACATACCTTACAAAATATTTCAAAGGATAGGTTCAGTTTCTTTTTATCTTTTCAACCGTCCATATGAACTGGCCCCTTGTAGAAATGGGTGTTATTTTTACGGCTAGATCGTGCTGTCTCAGATAATCATTGAGCCTGTTCTCAGTATCCTCTGGGATCAAATCGCAACTCGTCCATGTACAGCCTTCCTTCGTTACGATGCAGTCGTAAACCGTATCTGCATCCACATCAGAAATTCCCATTCCCATCAATAACTCCATATATTCCATTTTAGCCATATGCACCACTCCACAACACATTATGCACCTTTGTTTAAAAGTTTTCCGTGAGCGGGGTGTTTTAAAAGCGTATGCAAAATCTGCCGAACCCTTTTTTAACTCTCAGCCCTTAATAAAATAGGGTGTCTCTTTGAAGGTTGCAATACTCGGCGATTTCCATTTTGGGTATGACAGGTTCTATGATGACAGTTTTATACAAGCAGAGAGTGCCTTGCTCAAGGCACAGGAGCTTGCAGACCTCATCATTGTGGCTGGGGACATATTCGATTCGAGAACCCCGAAGCAGGAGGCCATAGCACGGGCATTTGAGGTGTTTGGAAGGGTGCACAAGAAAATCATAGTGATACCTGGTACGCACGAGAGGAGGCCGCAGGGCTTCACCAACCCTGTTGACTTGCTATGCAAGGCAGGGTTTGCAGAGTCATGCCATGCAAAAGCGGTCGTGTTTGAGAAAGATGGCGAGCGGGTTGCGGTTTACGGGCTTGCCGGGGTGCCAGAAGAGTATGCAAAGGCCGCAATAGAAAGGCTGGCACCGAGGCCCGTTGAAGGGGCATTTAATATATTCATGTTCCACCAGAATCTCAAGGAGATAATGCCCGTGGTTGAGCACGGGTTATTTTTAGAGGACCTGCCCGACGGTTTTGACCTTTATGTCAACGGCCACATACACAAGAATTATGAACTGGAGAAGGGTGGGAAGCACTTGCTCATACCCGGCAGTACGGTGATGACGCAGGTGAGGGATGAGGAGAAGGAGAAAGGGTTTTATGTTTATGATACGGGGACGCGGAGTTTCGTTTATGTAACTATAGTTACAAGGCCCTTTGTCCACCGCACCCTCACAATAGGTAAGGAAACCCTCAACATAGAGCAGGCACTCATAAACGAGCTCTCAACCATCGACCTTTCAAAAAAGCCGATAGTGCGCATAGATGTTGAGACTGATGGCGCGATCGACACAACACCCATAAACGCTCTCAAATCATCATACTCAGAAAAATGCCATCTCATCATTGGCTTCTCAAAGGAAAGCGGGGAGGATGCGTTCAACGACCTTGATAGTATAGGACAGCAGAATGTTTCTATAAGAGAGCGCGGCATGTTCATACTTAGGGAAGCCCTTGGCAGGAAGAATGTTGATATCAGCAATGTCGAGGAGTTGTTTGATATTATGTGCGATGCCGATGATGCTGAGCAGATTGGGTATTTGCTAAGGATGGCTGGCAAGGAGAGGGGGCATACTGGTTTATAAAAGTTTTAACCCCAACGGATAGCATGGCCGGTAAAGAGAAGAATAAATCTGGAAAAGGCTTTTTTGATACGGTTGGCAGCGACATCTCGAAGGGTATCTCAATACTCAGCGATTCTTTTGCTGAAGGTTTCTCAAGAACAACCTCTCATCAATTCCTCATCATAAAATACACACTACTCGCCATTGTGCTCTCAGTAGTTTACGCTCTGCTATCACAAATCCCCTACTTTACGTACACCATAGTTCTGCCCCTCTCCCTTCTCATCCTAACATTCTACCACGAGATGCTCCAAATCAAGATTACTGATAAAAAAAGAGTGGCCGCGAATACGCTCATGCTCTCGCTCATCTTATTTGTGATCTACCTCTTGTTCTCATTCAATGCACCCAGCCCGGGTGCGGTAGGGCCTGAAGGTCTTAACAGTACAATGGGGGTGCAACAGACTGCACCAGAGCATAATATCCCGAGCATATTGGCCTCCTCCGCAGCCATCTTCTTATTCGCTCTCTTTCTCTTCATGCCCATCTATATGGTTAAGGCGGGTGCAACACCCGTGAAAGCTGTAAGGAGTGCATTCACATTCGTGAGCAGGAACTCAATGAAAACGATGACCTATATGCTCATTCTTATAATACTCATATCATTCCTCTCCATGCTCCCATCCGCTATCGGCCTCGCAGTACTCTCTCCCCTCCTGTTCATGCTACTCTCCTATGCAATGCTCATCTTCATCTATTCGTTCTGGGAGAAATGCAGAGAGGAGAGTATATAAACTTTAAAAATAATGGCGACGAATTTAATATGGTGTTTTTTGTATGGCAGATGTTACAAAATCGGCGATAATAGGTATTGTTACGGGCTTGCTGTTTGGCATAATAAACGTCTTCGGTCTATTGTGCCTATGCTGTCCTGGTGTAGGATTCTCCATTGTTGCGGGTTATGTTGTAGCGATGCTCGCTGGCATTAAAAAGGATGATTATGGAGGGCTCGCAATGAATATGGGCGTGTTTGCAGTGCTTGCATCTGTAATTTCGATGATACTCTCAAGCGTGCTCGCAATGCTAAACATAGGCGCAACTGCTGTGTTTGGGAGTGATGCGGCCTCCACGTTCATCAGCGCAGGCATAGGTGTGATTGGCCTGGTGATGCAGTTTATTGCAGTGTTCATGATTCTCTTCATCGGGGGCGTTATAGGCGGCGCAGTATATATGTTCACAAAGAAGTAAGGGCGCTTATTCATTTTTTGTGTAACGCATTAGGGGTTGCTTATTTTTCATATTTTTATTTATTGCCGCCCATTTTATTATCATGGCTTCAAAACAGAACCTGTTCTTAGGGTTTGTAAACCTTTTTCTAGGCATAATACTTTACGCTGGGTTTGTACTCTACGTCCCAGGTTATCTTGATTCAATTGGTATGGAGTGCGAGGATACCGGCCCCCTCTCGTGCGGCGGTCTTGCCGAGATTGTGAAAAACGTCGCAATAATAGTGAGCTTGGTGGGGCTTGCACAAATCCTCTACTGGGTATTCTTTGAGAGGGAGAAGGAGAGAGAGATAAGCATAAGCGCGACTGGACGGGGTGTAGTGGGCTCTGACTTTAAGGTATGCCCCGAGTGCAATGCGGTCAATGATATAAACGCAAAATTCTGCAAAGAGTGCGGTGCTGACCTCTCGAGAAAGAGAAGATAGGTCATTCTTTTTGAAGAATGTGATCCAGTGCAACAGTAGCATAGCTCCCTTTCTGTATTGCAAATGAAACCTGTACACATCCATCAGATAAATCCTTGGCATCCAACCCAACCACTGGCGCATACAGCGTCCTCCACCCGCCTTTGATGTTAAGCATCTCAAAATCCGCCATTGTGAGTTCGTACTTGTTCAATTGCTCCGCTTTATACTTATTCACTTGTAGCTTAAGCCCGCTACCCATAAGTGGGGCCACAACAAACTCATTCCCCTCAACCGTAATGTCAGCGAACCCATACGCATTCCTGCCGCATGAATATTCTCCTTCAAGCACGCCCATCTCATTATCCATTATCCGCGCCTCCAACTCTTCATTAAACAGCTGAGACTGGAATGCGTGCACGCATAACTTGAACAGCCTCCAATTCATCTGTATAAACCTTTTTGGCTCAATTCTCTTGCTTTTCTCAAACATGAGCTTTTCCCTTCCCCCCACAATGGCCTCCTCAACAAAATACTCATCGAGTGCGGCCTTATAATCGCCTTTAAGAACATACTGCCCCACCCTCGCTGAGTTGTGCCTCATGCTCCCGAACCGCTGTTCTCCGAAATAGTTGGGGAACTGTGTTGGATGGTTTGCAAGCACATCTTGTGCATAAAAATCACACTCACGCAGTATAATCTCGAATCTATTCCCAACAATATCCTCGCTCTTTATCCAGCCCTTGCGTCTCCATGCCGCAATTACCTCTACATCCTTTATCCGCGCTATTGCCTCCATCACTTCCTGCTCGCTGGCCCTTGTATTTACTGAAAAGACCTGGTACGCAACCGCTTTCCGATCCTTTATCCCGCCATAATTTACACGTCTCTCACTAATCCTGAGCCTCTTGCCAATCTCCCTTGCAAGGTCGATGGTGTTCCAATTTACCTTCTTCAGTGCAACCCATACAAACGGCCCTTGCAACTCTGTGGATACATTAGGCCTTGATGCAGTACTCCCATCTGCAAGTATCTCATCCACCACAAAATCTTCTGCATATGTTTTGAGTTTATACTTCAAGACAACTACCCACGCATTACTTTAAGGGCCGTAGACGATAAAAGCTTTGAGTCCTTCCCTCTCATT
>DYJQ01000007.1 GCA_020723045.1 Candidatus Micrarchaeum sp. | reverse complement strand
ATAAAGTCCAGAAGATCATGAGTATCTCCAACGCACACCACTACATTGCCATCCTTGTCAGTATTTGCTACCGGATTTATAACTTGGTGGGCAGTAATGTTCATGCGCGCAAACCACGGTTGGTTTGGTATCAGGTAGGTATACCGTTCGAAAGCAGCAAGTGCCAGTGAAGAGGCAAGGATTATAGCCAATAGTATTACATTAACATTAACTCTCATCATTTCACCACACTTGATTATAATATTGATTATAAAATGCGCCTATCGTGACGTTAACTCCGCTATTGGACACATTCTGCAATGTGACGTCTGCTCTGAGACCAACATTCAGATTCTTGCCGATATAGTTTCTCTCGCCAATAGACCCTCTAATATTGAGATTGACGCCTTTAGTGATGGGCAAATTAACTCCAGCATACCCACCAACCTCGTACACGTCTGGGTTGATCGTTATTCCAAGCATATTTGCGAACCCCCCACTTATGTTAATATCATTTAGAATATTGACAATATTAAGGTGGGTACGACTGTAGTAACCGCCAAGGTTGAATGCAAGCTTGTCGCCCAAGAGATAGTACTTGGTGCCTATCGACCCATATATACTGGATGCATTGAGTGTCCACGGTACGTTTAGATTGCTTTCGAGTGCAAACCACTTTGTAACCCTCTGCTCCGCATTTACTTCGAACACTATTGTGCTTGTCTTTGTAGGGTTCGAGGGGTCCAATACTCCTTCAAGCCTGACTACTACTCCACTCTTCTGTGACCAGTTATAGTCAAACTCAGTAAATACCTTCAGCGTGGTCTGGTGGTTGCTCTTGTCGGACAGCATATACTCAGCACCCCCACCAACCTTGAACACTATTGTGCCATTTTCGAGAATATTGTATGAGACGCTAACATCTGTTATAGCGCCTCTATAAGCGCTCATAACTGCTTTCTTGAATGCCTCTGCCACGTTGTGGGCAGCTTGTCCAGCAGCTCTGAGTGTATCTATCTGAGCATCTGTGAGAAGATCCTTATTCTCATCAAGCCACGTGTCCAATTCTTTCATTCCCTTTTTCACTGCACGGTCTAGAACATTCTTCATAAGCTCCTGCGCAGACATATCCAGCTTTCTTCTATCTATAGATTGATTCAAGTAGCTCATATATAAATTCCAACCTTCAGGGGTGAAAAGAGCCTCTGGCTTAAACCACCACTCTATTTTGCCGTTATTTTTCTTGAAATATATTATCTTATAGTCGATTTTTTCGCCATTAGGTGCTTTATTTAATACGTCCACGATGTTCTTGTTGTAGTACTCTTGGGCATTATTATTTTCCCCTATGATTGCTTTAATGAACGCAAACATTTCGTCAGAATTGCCTATTTCCACATCATTAATGTGTGGGACTTTTGGGAGGCTCAGGTTTTGTAGTTGGGGTATGTATAGTGATTGTATCCTATTCAGTGAGTTGTAGAACTTCTTTGTAGCTGCGCCTGGATTCAACACACGTCCAAACATCTCTGTGTAGACATCACCTAAAAATACGAGTGCCTTCTCGGCCAAGGTGTCGCCCGACTCTCCCAAGAGGTACTCATTCTTCTTAGGATCGTTAAGCTTCTTTTCTAGTAGGTCGACGTCATTGAAGACAATCGCCCTCTCAATCTTCATCTTCCCATATTCTGTGTTATTATTTTCTTTAAGCGTATATATAGCAAGTATCGAGACTATGTAAGAGTATGCATAGAGCTCCCATAAATTCTCTGCGTTTATGGAGTCCGATTTTTCGAGTTTTCCATCGCTTGTTGTATTATCGTATAGCTTATCATAATTTATGGCATTGGCAATGTACCTTATAAGCTCAAGCCTATTCTTTTCATCTACATTGGCATTCTTCTCTAACTCATCGATTCTTTTATTAATCTTACCATTATTCCAAATTTTGAGATTGCTACCAAGCTTCATTGCTGCCCTCTCTCTTTCATCACCTCTTGCCTCCTTATTCTCAAGTGTTTTTATAATATCATATGCATTATTATAGGCTTTCTTGGCAGCATCTACCTCCATCTTTTTGTCACTCCAAATACGTGCCTTGCCTTCTTCTTTAGGAACCTGTTTTTCAACCATACTATCATCCTCCCGTGCGAATGCAATACTCGGCGCAGCCGTCATTATCATTGTGCCTATCAACAGCGCGGCAGTGAACCTCTTTGCGACCCTCACTGCACGCCTTAACCTGCTTTCATCATCTACTCTCTTATGCATACACAGATTACTATAGTTCCTTTATTATTTAAACATTTCTCTTCCATCTCTTCAGCCATGCCCATACCAAGATTATGAGCGCTAATATGAGAATGACCACGAGCGCAGGCACAAAGTCCTGGGGTATGGGCGTCTTCACCCCCACCTCTGGTTTTGGCGCTTCATACTCCTCCGCAACCGCACTCCCCTCTGCATACTGCCCCTCATAATAAACCTTGTAATTGCCGTCCGCCAGGTTTATTCTTTCTACATACTCGCCAACAAACTCTATTCTCTCAGTATAATTATTCCCCGCTGGGTCCTGTATTACAAGATACCCCTCGCTCTCCACATCCCTGCCGAACTCATCCCTCGCAGTAATCCTTATCTCGAATGGAGACTTCTTGGCGATGTAGAGGTTGAGCGTGATGTTTTTCGGTGTGATGAGGCCCAAGTCAATACTCCTCTCCAACAAGTTGGCATTCTCCCCTTCTAATTTTACGGCAACCTTTTCATACCCAGTGCTCAGCGCCTTCTCTATCCTGCCGATACCCCTTTCTGTGCCGACGAGCTGGCCATCCACATATGTACTATAAGTACCCTGTGCACAGCTCTCAAACACGACATGCTTCCTATCAAACTCCGTTATCCTCACATACGGCTCGCTGTAGATGCCGTATACCCTCTCAACCTTTGCAACTGTCCCTCCATACCCCAGCAGGAGTGTAAGCTTGCAGTTCTCGCACAACCTATCCACAACCACAACACTCCCATTCACCGGCTCAACATAATAGTGCTTGTTCTCCGTTTGTCCATTATAAGAGCGCGCGTAATACTGCACCTCAACGCTCTCATCAAGCCCCGTGAACGCCACACTTAATGTCTTATTATTTAGGTCCTCACCCACCCATTGCGTAACATTCAGGCCATTCTTCAAAGTAAGGGGGATGATGTAATCAAACCCATCCGCAGTTATATGCATGAAATACAGGCCGTCAGGGACTGCCACGGGCAGTTGCAGTTCATACTTGAAAGTGTTGTTGCCGGGCGTCAGGTATACCATTTCCTCTTTCAAAGGGTATGTAAACCCATCACTCTCAAGATATATCTCAACATCTCCGATGTAGATTTCATTGCTTGCAACCGTAAAGCTCAGATTCGTCCTATCGCCTGCATTGGGATAGAGTGTTGTGACCCTCTCATCCATCACCTCAAGGCCCGGCACATAACTGCATGCAGCGTATAGCGGGTATAACAACAGCATAATGGCAAGAACAATAACCCTTTTTTCCATAAACACATATCTACCCTTTTTTATATAAATCTTCAATCCCTAATGGGTGCATGGGAATGGACAGGGCCATCAATGAAGCTACAGGGGTATTGCTGAAGAGAGAGGGCGAGGAACGGCGGAGCCGCCAAGCCTGTGATGAAGTTGTTGCACTGTGCGGCAAATCGATGCAGTTGATGCACGCCTCACGAATGGCCGAAGCAAAGAAAATACTCGATGATGCCAAACGAAGACTGAAGAAGGTCGCGGGCAAGGCTAATTGCACGGTTGCACAACAGGAGTATGTTGAGGCGGTTGCGCTGGCGTGTTTCATGGAGGGAACTAGGGTAGCGGGTTATACAAAGCTGGGTGTGGGGCCGGATGCCTACCTGCTGGGCCTTGCTGATACCATAGGCGAGCTCAGGAGAGAGATTGTTGAGCACATGCGCAAGGATGACTACAAGACGGCAACCCGCCTTTTCGAGGAGATGTCCTCCCTATATGAACTCTTGCTTCCCATCCGTCTTTCCAACGCTGTCCTTCCGGGGTTTAGGAGAAAGCTTGATGTGGCACGCTCTATGGTGGAACAGTGCAGGAGAGACCTGCTGATGTACAAGGTATCAAAGGGGATGGGCGAGAGGTGAATGTTATGAAAACGAGGGGCGACGTCTTAGAATCACTTAAGAGTGGGCAGAACCCGCCACTGGTATGGCTCTACTGCTCTGACTCGAGGGTAGACCATAACATATTCGGTACCGACCCAGGCGTAATATTCTCTATTGAGAATGCAGGCAACATCTTCGGTTTAGGGGATGAGTCAAAGTCCACGATGGCATATGCACTCACGCATTTTGCAGTGGATGGGAGGCTATCCATCTTTGTGATGGGCCATACACTGTGCGGGGCGGTCACTGCCGCGTGCAACCACTCTATGGGCCATGCACACCCCCTGCACCCATCCCTTGAGAACCTTATTAGGTATCTCGAGCCCGCTGTGAGGGAAGCAAGGGATAAGACTACCGGTGCTGGTGTAGTAGACTATGCAATCCGCGCAAATGTACTCAGGCAGATGCGCGCGATCAAGGAGTTTGCGTTTGGGGTTGAGGGAATCAAGGCAAGGGATGTTGCTGTATATGGCGGGATTTACACAATCTCAAAAGAGGATGACCTGCTACCCATCGCGTGGAAGCTCATAGCTATAAAGGATGGCACACGCAACAAAGATGGGGGGATTGAAGAGATAAACCTGGCACGGCACGGGGGCTCAAGAAACCTTGACTCATTAGTGCAAGAGATGGGTCTTAAGGATTATGTTCAAAGGAGATATGAGAGGCAAGAGCACGGACATTAAAGGGGGTAATTTAAATATCAGAAGAGACAGATGTGGCACGTGAAAAGAGCAGGCGCGAGGTAAGACGCTACATAGCAGAGCTGTCAAGGATAAGAGGCTCTGGCACAGAGCTGATTAGTGTATACATCCCCCCCAAGTATCCTCTCGGCGACATCTCGAGCAAACTGCGTGCAGAGTACAGCCAGGCCAGCAACATAAAATCGAAACAGACAAGGAACAACGTGCTTGGTGCGCTTGAGCGCATACTCAATTTTCTCAAGCATTTCAACGCACCTCCTGATAATGGGATTGCAATATTCGCGGGCAATATCTCCAAGAATGTAGGTGAGAGCGATATAAAACTCTACTATGTGATCCCACCAGACCCGATAACCGTCCAGCTCTACCGTTGCGATTCAGCGTTCTTCCTTGAACCGCTTCTCGTTTTTACGAAGCCGAAAGAGGTTTTCGGCTTGCTGGCGATAGATGGGAGTGATGCAACACTCGCACTGCTTGAGGGCAAGAATATCCGCATAGTGAGGTCAGTACACTCGACCGCACCGTCAAAAACCACAAAAGGCGGGCAGAGCGCGAGAAGATATCAGCGTCTTGTAGAACATGGAAAAGAGGATTATTACAAAAAGGTTGGGGAGGCGATGGATGAGGCATTCCTCAACGTTGAGAATATGAAAGGGATTATAATAGGCGGGCCCGGGCCGATTAAGGAGTATTTCATGGAGGGTGGCTACTTCAACTATATGATAAAGGTGCTGGGCAAGGTTGACACTGGATATTCGGATGAGCATGGGATATATGAGATGATGCAGAAAGTGGATGATATAATCGCGAACCATGAAGCTGTAAAGGAGAGGAAGGTTGTAAACCAGTTTCTCGAGAAGGTCGTGAAGGGCAGTGGCGCCACTTATGGTATAAATGAAGTGATGGCAATGCTGAATGAGGGCCGTGTGGACACACTCTTACTCTCGGAAGACCTCTACCTGCACCGCGTGAAATACTCCTGCCCTAAATGCGGGAGGGCGGGGGAGAAATACGTATTGGATGCGGAGCAGAAGGTAAAATGCGAGGGATGTGGCAGTGACGTGAAAATAACCTCTGATGAGAGTATTGTGGAAGAGCTGGAGAATATGGCAGAATCAACCGGTGCAAAGGTTGAATTCATTTCAACAAAAACACATGAGGGTGCACAATTCCTTAAAGGGTTCTTAGGAATAGGCGCCATACTTAGATACTAATTTCATATTGTTTTTATCGAGCAACCCTTAGTATCGTTTTCTGGGACCTCTACAAGGAAATGGTCTGCATAGTACTGTGCAATTGGCGTTTGATTTGTGCCCATTATCATGATTATGTAATCGTTTGCATGTATCTGCGTGTTGCACTCCTCCACACTTATCCTATTCATATCCGGCCCTATACAGTAATCATCTTGCAGTGCAAATGCATTGACTGTTTTGCCCATCGTACCCAGCCCTTGCGCAAACGCCGTACCGCAATTGAACACCTTGACGCGGTTATCCTGTGTTATGCCTCTGCCGTCCATCACTATTGCAATGGTGGTTGCATTGAGCACTTTGTAAGTCCCTTCATAATTAGTTATGTTCTGGTTGCCCAGCACCAACTCACCGCCACTGGGCTTGTACGCTAATACAATGAATGCCGCAACCGCCGCTACTATGAGTATGGCTATAATCCAGGGTGCATTAGCAGGTATTTGCGTACAGCACGCTGTACTCTCTTTTTTCATTTGACCACCTCATCAAGTATTACACCGAGTTTGCACTGTTCCATATACTCATCACTGCCGCTTATTAGCGTGCTTACAGAGCACTTCACTGCGAATGTGGTGGAATCATTATCCGCCTTCCTCACGGTTACTCTCGGCATCCTCTCCAGCTGTTCATCGCATACATCAACACTCATTTTTGATGTAGTAGTGCTGTTAGTGGAGTTTCCTCCCACAATCTCCTTGAGCTCACACCCGTCAAGCCCGTACCTGTATACATAAACAGTCTTGTTCATCTGGCCGTTGAACAGCCCTGTGAGCATTGTAGCACACTTATCGCTGACCTCGCCAGCCCTTTCATCAACTACGACTGCTGTTTCGTTTGCCGCAAGCAGTTCAAAATAGAACGTGTCAAAACTGGCCTTATTTATCTTCTCATTTATGAGTAAGTAGGATGCGATCGACCCGCCAGCCACTGCTGTAAAGAATGCTATGAAGATTAACGACCACATCATTGCTGCGATCCTGTGCAGCCGCACCCTGCCGGAGGCCACCATGTATATGAACGCCGCTATGAAAGCGCCTATAGCGACCAGGTCAACCATTACGAGTGTTGCTGGGAACACAAAATCTCTTACCTGCTTTCTTTGCTGGTAGTTCCCGCCCGTTACTGATGTGTATGTTGATGCCAGCGTGTTTGAGTAGGTGTTTGTAGCGGATACGACCTCGCCGAGCAGTGCATCAAACGCATGATCTCTCTTGGTCTGTATTATCTCGTCAATCTCCGCAACCAAATCAGCATACTGTTGCGTTACATTTCCCAATTCTTCTGGAAGCAGTTTGCCAGCTATTTTTGTGTCAAGTGCGCTCTTCCTCATCTTGACATCGTTCAACTGCTGTCCAAGTCCAAATAATAAGTTATCAATCCCAACATCCCACTCTGCGATTATAATCTTCTTCTCGGCCAGCCCCTGCAACTCCTCAATCTTGCTCGTTTCGTTGAAATAATTGCCTATCTTGGCATCAAAGTTAGCGGCAAGTATGTCGAACTGCTTTATGGTGAGGTCTGCTTTGCTGAAGTTCCCTTTGTATATGTCATCCCTTGCGGAATCCTTCTTTTTCTTGAGCGTCTCTATATCATCCTTGAGCGATGAGTCGTTTACGTACTTGCTCGTCTTTACGTATTTGGTGTAGAGGTCGCTGTACTTTGCATCCATTGCGTTGAACCTGGCGTTGTATTTATTCTCAGCCTCTATGTGCACCTTCAACTGCTCGCGGTAGAGCGTTCTGTTTATTATCTCATCAGATATCTCGTCAACGCTGTAGAGGTCTGCTGTCCTTGCATCATACATGTTGGCAAGCACCTTCAGCTTATCCGCGGCCTCACTGCTATAATTAAGCGGGGCGCAGTAGCTCTGGAGCCCGCTCACTCCTTCCAACAGGTCCTTGAATAGTATGTTGCCCTCCATCTTTTCATATCTCATATTGATATTCTTGGCGGCATCTATAAGGTGTGAGAGGTCATCCAGCGAATTACTGCTGAATTCAGAATATTCCAACCCCTTGAGCCGCTCCGCCACGCTTACGATTGTATTGATGTCTGTATCAATACCATCAACCTCGGTCTGAAAGCTCAGTATTGAATCAAGAAAATCTGTTGTAGAGTGTTCAGCTGATGTTATCCCGCCTTCAAGTATGCTCCCCTTGCATATCGGCGATGCGCCACAGCTTGAGCGGCAGGGATGGTATTCTTCTTCGTTGATGTCGCACCTTCTGACTACGAGCCCTGTATACCTCCAGCACATCTTCTCAGGTGGCTCACTCAATTCGAGGCCAGAGGTGTGCACGTTCTTTCTTGATTCGTTGAACTCCAGTGCTGTATTGATAATCTCAGTGAGTTCTTCACTGTTGGGAAAATCCTTTTTAAAGTAGTACTGCTCCAGCACGACCTTTACCGTCTCATTATCATGCACGATCTTGCCATCGTGCACCATCATCATCGGCTCATTATTAAGGTAATAAACGACATACGCGCCGTCTGGCCCCACCATGTCAAGGTATGTAACATTGCCGGCACTCTCATTAGGGCTCAGATACTCTGCGATACTAAAGCCCCATACAGCTCCAACAATAAGCATAAACGCAAGCATAAACAGCTTCCTCATGCACTCGCCACCATTTATAGTTTCCGCTCTAAGGTTATTAAATATATTATTATATCTCAGCCATCAAAATCCTATGATGCTTTCCAAGGAAAATGGCTTTTACCCGTTTCTTGATGTTTCAAAGAAGGCCGTAATGGAGATGAAGATAGCTGGAGAGCTCGATGCAAGGATAATTGAGGTGGCTAAGAACCGTGTTATGAGTGCAATAAAACATAAGCGTCTTCCACTGCCCACCTATTTCAGCGAGCAGGACATACTCGATGATATACGCTCGTATGCCGCCGCACGCCTCATCATAAGCCTGATGAACCGCAAGATTGATGCGTTTGTAGAGGCTGAGAGCAGTCGCGCTCTCGAGTTGTGCAGGCGCAACAGACAGGAAGGCTATCTTATGAAAGAGCTGGGGGTTGAGCTCACTGCTGATATGTATCTCCCCCTCCGTGATTATCTTATTCTTGGGTTGCAGTTTTCAGGCATGGTCCTCTCCAATCGCCACGTAAGGGACGGCTATGTTAAAGTACAGGAGCACGAGATTACAGTAATGCTAAAAGAGGCAATTCGCAATAGGGTGGGCCGGGACCTCCCTATACGCGAATCGCTGATCAACGATGATATACGAAAGATGCTAAAACCCATAGTTTCAGAAATACTCTCAGAGATATCGCTTTCATCGCCTGCACTCGGCAGGCAGAGTGCTGACCTGGCCCCCTGCATCGAGAGGATAATCGAGGAGTTACGGTCGGGCGCTAAGGTTTCGCACATTAAGAGATGGGCGCTTGCCGTCTTTCTCACAAAACGCGGTTGGGATGAGGATAAGATAGTAAGCGTTTTCTCAACAGCGCCGAATTTCGATGAGAAGCTTACCCGTTACCAATTGCAGCACGTGCGGGCCAAGGGTTATTCAATGCCCTCCTGCTACAACCTAAAATCACAGGGCATATGCATAGCCGAGTGCGGTATAAAGAACCCCCTTCAGTACCGCAAGAAGGAGATGACCGAAAAAAAGAGTGATGGCGGCTAGTATTGCCTCATACCCTCAATGATTTTCTGTAGTTTGTGCACCTCTTCCAAATCCACATTGCTCAGTTCACGGTGCAACAGCGAGAGAAACAGGTAATTGCCGTCTTCTATTGGTTTGCTTATTTTATCGATACTCTCCCTCTTCATGTATGATAGGCATTGGTGGAGTGCATTCTTGTCCGCAGGCGTGAGTGCCGCTTTCCCAACCCTTACCCGCTCCCTTGCCCTTCCAACAATACCCCTGAGCGTCTCAAACGTCTTCTTGTCTGCTGTGAGCTTTACCATGCTCACTATGCCGTTTGCACCGATTGCATACCTCGTAAACAGCTCATCAATTGCCTCTTTCACAACTATCTTCTCATCACTGCCAAGCTCTTTTGTCTTATCAATTTTATTCATTATCTCTTTGTAGCTTATCTCAGAACCCATCAATCCCTTATCTCAGGCAAGTTTTTTATTTCTTATATTCTATTGTTTTTAAGAAGTCCTCTTCTGAGAAATGCAGTTTTCCCGGAAAAATGAGTGTGATGGGTGTGGGCATTCCCGTTAGCATCTTTGCATCATCTACATTTGTATAAACCAATTTCTGCTCCCCGCCTCCCATCTCACACCCTATAACAATTTTCGTCTGGCCTGTGCATATACCTTCCTTTCTCTCCCCCTCAATCTCTTGCAGGATTTCAAGTGCCTCCTTTATGTCCATCTCACTCTCAGGTGTAGTGTCCAGGAATACAATTGTGTGCAACCCTCTCTTTGCATTCTCTGCAAGCTTTTCATACACACTGTATGGCCTTATCCCTTTCTCTCTCATAGGTATTGTACAGCTGCCACCCACTTTGTATATGTGCAGCCCTGCCTCCCCGATTATAGCGGTGTGTATGCTGCTGCCGTGCACGACCTCAAAACCGACCCCCCTCTTCTTCGCCTCCATCAAGATGGTGGTGTGCGTCGTTGCAATCAAAGGGTCTCCCGGCACCAGCAATGCAACATCCTCATTCACAGCCTCATCTAAAAACTTCAACCCCTCCTCAAGATCGTGCCTGTCAAGTTTAGTTATCCTCTTACCGGTCAGTTGCTCGAGCGTTGTGAGTTCGTTTCCGTCAAAGTGCCGCGTATATCCATCTAGGTATACTTTATCGGCCCTCTTGCATATCTCCGCACCCCTCACGGAAATATCATCGCCCCTCCACAACCCCGTGCCAATTATGAATAGCATAGATTAAACACCGCACGTTAGCCTAAGCATATCCCTCACACCCGGCGCCATCCCTAGTATGATTATAATGAGTGCTATAAAATTCCTCTCGTTAGCATCCCTCTCATCTCCGAGTATGTGCACGATCGCCGCGGCCAATACCACCTTGATAAAGAGGAAGGGGAGCATTGAACCGCCGAATGTACCCGCGAGCGCGTTTGCGAATACGTGCTGTTCAACATACCCTCCCCCGCTCATTTTATTGAACACGTCAAGTGTAACGAATGTTGCCGCACCATCAAGCGCCTGCGCGAACACTACGAGCCAGTGAAGTGCGACAGGGTTCTTTTTGATTATGAGAGAGTATACGTATGTGATTGCACTTGCAATCGCCAGTATTATGAGTGCAAACAGCACATTCTTCATTAAGGGGATGAGTATGAACAAGTGGAGGAGGAAGAGTGCAAATGCAGCCTTAGGCCCAAAATCATAGTTTTTGCTTCTGTATGAGTAATACATGCTCGCAATCGCGAACAGGCCGATAACAACGTAGATGCCGGGGCTTGTAGTCAGGATGCCATAATCGTACACATGGCTGTTGAGTATGGCGAGGTAGATCGGCTTGAGCATGCCATCATATGCCTGCATTGCACCCGTATCTATGCTGTCAGTAACCACTCTTGCTGTAGAGCCGAGCAGCACGTAAGGGATGGTACGTATGATGAACTCTCTATCGAACTTTACGCCGGCTCTTGTAAAGAGCTTGTATATGATGTATGCGCTCGCCACCGCGATTATTGCATATGTTAGTGTGTTAATGGAGTTATACCCCTCGTGCATCACTATCGGTTTTATAAAATACTCTTCAATAAATGCGCCCACATCCATAGGTTGAACATTACAACCCCAAAAATTAAAAGCTGTCATCACGCTAAATCATACGTATGCTACCGCCAGCACATCTATGTGTCTCATGCCAGGGCACTCGCAACCTCTGCGGTGTGGGTTATTGCCCAGTCCTCCAGAAGATGCAGGCACAGCGTAGTATCCTCATCAAGATAAAACCAGAGTTGTTCGGCCCATCACCCCCAAACATATTCGTCGGCCACTCCGGCTATCCCACTGTTTCTATAGGCGCGATGGCAAGCGAACAGGCTGTTGAGGATAATCCGAGCAATATGTTTGGCATGCCACTCGATGCCATAGTACAACAGCGCTCACAGTTGTTTAGGAGTGCTGTTAAGAGAGAGGTTGTGAGTAAGGATAAGTATATACGGGATATGCAGGAGATTGTGCTCTCGCAAAAACCAGTAGATGTTGAGTTAAAGTTCAGGTACATGCCAAGGGCGGAGGTGCAGTTCTCGCCTCTTACACAGCCCATGGGCCCTCTAGGTATTCTTGAGAGGTATTCGATTGTGAGCAATGCAAAAATACCCCGCCGTGTACACTCGCTTGCAGAGGAGAAGGATATCACCACGGTGGTTGCGGTAAAGGAGCTTATGTATCAGGGTTATGACAACTATTACCTCACCCGCGTATTGAGTGCAGGCATATTCGGGAAGGAGAAGCAGAAGAAGCTCGTGCCCACACGCTGGAGCATAACCGCAATGGATGATATGCTCTCAAAGTTGTACATGGACGGCATAAGAGAGGCGCCGGAGTTAAGCAATTATGAATTGTATTTCAGCGAATACCTCAGCAACCGCTACGTTGTGATGCTCATTCCCGGGCGCTGGGAGTTTGAGAATTTTGAGGCGTGGGCACAGGGCTCGTTATGGAATTTAGCAGACCCAAAGACGGGGGGGACGTACGTAACGGTTGAATATGAGCCATTTAACGGCCGTTCAGATTATGCAGGCCTACAAGTAGGCGGTTATTATGCATCACGGTACGCCGTGACGGAGCACCTGTTCAATGCGAGAAGGCAGGCCCGCGCGATTGTGATAAGGGAGATTGAGCCGGGTTATATGGTCCCAGTTGGTGTGTGGCAGGTGCGTGAGAATGTGCGTAATGCATTCAGGAAGGGGGCTACAACGTTCTCCTCGTTGGGTGATATGCTCGATTACGCCAAATTATTACTCAAGAATGGTCTCAGCGAATACTTGAAAAAAGACGTGATACTCAAGCAGAAGAGGATGACTGATTTTATGCGGTTTTAATCAGCTACTTGTATTTTATGTGGTCGATTCCATACCTATTGCAAAACCCAATTATCTTTTCCCTTTGCTTGCCGTCCAACCCTTTCCAGTCTATGAGCACCTTCTCAGTTTTCTCTGTTGACCGTTCTATCCCTTTCACAAACGTCTCATACTCCACACCATCAACAGCATACTTGGGTATGATATGCCCTATCCTGTACTTCTCCAACAGTTTTGTGAAGTTGGGCGCGTAATGCGGCCCACCAACCCCCATTACTACCTCGCCCTCCGTGCTCTCCTCAAAATTTGCAAGGGCCTCTGCAATAATCTTTCCAGCAGTTATGTTCCCCCAATCCTCTGCACAACTCCCAATCTCAACGAACACCAGCGGCACATTGCCAGTGGGGCCGTGATGCGTTACCTCTAATGAGAAAGAGTATTCAGGGAGCACGTGCACCCGTTTCATCATCTCGCCCCCTATCCCTTTGGCCACTTCAGGCATTGCAATACACACATCCCTGGGATCACCGCCAAACCTTGCCTCACCCGCCCAGTTCCCGGTATGGTGGCAGGTGAGTGATTTTATACCCCTCTCGCTCTTATGCGTACTCAAGCAGATATATCTCTTTTTATTATCCTCAGGTAGATGGGTGAGCTGGCTCCCCTCAAATGGATTTACGGGGAATCTATTAAACCCCATCTCATTCAGCCTATCCACGATATTGCGTGCGGCTGGGTCTGAAGAAGAGTATATGATTGAAATAGGAAGGCCTGCCACTAACACTCACTTCTTGTTTATGGCATATAGTGCGGAGAGTACAATGCCAAGGATTGCTATCGGAAGGCATTTCTCGGACTGCACAGCTGTACCATTCCCTGTTTGGTTTGTGTAATTGCTTTGCTGGCCGCCTGTCTTTCCCGTGTATGTGCATGCGTTGGATATGCACTCTTCTCCGGCAACACAATCCTCATTTGAAGCACAGCAGTAGTTCGCACCCGCGTTGCAGCAGTACTGCGGCTGTGATTTCGCAGACCCCGGTGCACAGTTGCCTGACAGGCACTCCTCATCATAATCGCATCTCTCGCCATTCTGCGTATTAAGTGCCTTGCACGTATATGTATCTGAACACACTTCACCTTGGTCGCATGGGTATCCATTTTTGCCAGGTACTGGACAGCACACCTCGCCGGAACAGCACACGTTGTGGTTGCAGAATGCACTCTCACATTCCGTATTGGAGCTGCACAATTCACCATCCTTTTTTGTCCCGAATGTTTGGCCGCTGTTCCCATCCTCTGCACTCCCGAGTGTATAGCAGAACCACGGTTGCGAACCGGTATACGCCTCTGCAAACGCAAATGATTCGGCACCGCTCACTAATTCGAACATCTTCTGCGACGTGAATGCAAACTCCCTATTCGGCCCAGCGCACTTGAACTTCACACTCCACGTTTCATTCCCGCTCTGTATGGCATCCTCAACCGCCCTGTCAAACCCCTCTCTGCATGATGCATTTTCATTTATCATGAGGTTCATGGGGTCATACTTGGCAATGAAATATGTAATTGCCTCTGCCAGCTTCTTTGCTTGGCCGCAGTTGCACAGCACCTTTGCATCGCTCTTTACCTCTCCGGCCTTAACCTCGCTGGGACATCTCTTAATACTCGTTTGGCAGTAGTGCGGGTCATATGCAGGGCAGGTGAGTGTGTCGCAGTGGAAGTTGAGCGGCTCACCCAGTACTGCATCATACGGCTCATTCTCAATCACTGCCATCACGCCCTCCTCAATCTGTGCCGCACATTGCGGGTAGCTATCGAGTAGCACTTTCTTGGCCACGTAGACGTTGGTGTAATTCGTCCATGCGAACAGGAGCGAAGAAAGCAGGGATATCATCACAAGTATCATGATTTTTCTCATGCTATATTTGTAGGAATAATAGCTTAAAAAACTCATTATCTTTAATGAGGATTTATGACCGACCTATCGGTTGTAATTCCCATCTATAATGAAGGTGCGAATATAATACCCCTTGTCAAATCTATCTCCTCGCATTTGCACTCCATCAAACACGAAATCATTTTTGTGGATGACGGCTCAAATGACGGCACGGATGTTATAATGAATAAGCTGCAAAAGAATAAGAAAAACATTAAGTTCATCAATAGGGGCGCAAAACTCGGCCTCTCAAGTGCCGTCCTAGCCGGCCTCGCGCATGCACAGGGCAGGTATGTGTGCGTGATGGATGGGGATTTACAGCACGACCCAAAATACATACCAAGAATGTATAGTGAGGTGCGCAAGGGCACTGGTTGCATAGTTATAGGCTCGCGATTCATCAAGGATATGCACAACCAGCAGCGCATCGATTCAAGGCTCGGCACATTCATATGCAGACATGTAATCGGCATTAATGCCAAGGACCCACTTTCAGGCTTTTTTATGCTTGAGCGTAGGATGTTTATTGAGTTGGCACCGAGGGTAAACGCAGTCGGCTATAAGATACTGCTCGAGCTCCTCGCCAGGGGCAAGTTCAGCAGGATAGTTGAGGTACCGATAGTATTCAGGATGCGCAAAAGGGGAAGTAGCAAGCTCGATATAAGAACACGGCTTGAGTTTGTGAAACAGGCAGGAGGGTTGATATTATGAGCAAATTAATCTCAATCGTCATCCCTCTTTATAATGAGGAGGAGACCCTTCCGCTCCTCTACTCGCATCTTTCCTCCATCAATCTGAGCAGGTACAGGAAGGAGGTAATACTTGTTATTGACCCAGGGACAGATAGGACATTCGAGATTGCCAGAGACATATGCAGAAAAGATAAGAGTTGGAAAGCAATTCTCCTATCCAAGAGATATGGACAGGATTATGCCATAAACGTGGGCCTGATGAATGCAAAGGGCACAGCCGCAGTTGTTATGGATGGCGACCTTCAGGACCCGCCGGAATTAATACCCGAGATGGTAGCTGTATGGGAAAAAGGGGATTCGATAGTATCCGCAGTCAGGAAGCACAGAGGCGGGGAGGGGGCAGTAAAGCGGGCAACATCATACCTATTCAATCGCATCCTTAAACATCTGCTCAAGGGGGATATAACGGTAGACGCAGGCAACTTCAAGCTCATAGACCGCTCGATAGTTGATGCCTACACGTCAATAAGAGGGGCTGATAAATACTTCCGCGCAGTTGATGCACTCACGCAATTCAAGTCAAGAATAACCTTTGACCAGCCGCCACGCGTTTCAGGAAAGACCAAGTATAATTTTCTCAACTCACTCTCGCTCGCGCTTAACGCGGCTATATCCTCAACTGCCGCAATCCTCCGCTTTGCCATCCTCTTGAGCGCCGTTTTCACCATCATCTCACTGGTTTATGGCCTTTTCATCCTCTACTCACACTTTACTGGTGCTCCGGTTGAGGGGTGGGCGAGCACAAACTTCTTCATCGCGGTGTTCGCAAGCATGCAGTTCTTCATGATAGGTGCGCTGGGGGAATATGTCTACAGGAATAACCTTCTTCTTAGAAATAATGATGCCCCCATAATAAAGGAAACGTTAAACCTATCACCTCTTTCTCGCCACCGCAATAAGTGATGCGCCATAAGGCAGGTCGATGAGTTTTAGTGCATATTTCTCAAGCCCGAATATTCTGTAGAGAATCTCATTTAAGAGCGGATTTATTTTTTCAAGACCTCCTTTATTCAGTGCCCTTGCAATCACTATTAACGGGAACAGTATTGTGTTAAAGTATGTAATCCTAACTAAAGAGAAGCCGTTTCTTTCTAGGAGGTCTCCCAACTGCTTCTTGTCATACCTTCTGAAATGCATATTATCCTCGTCATGCCTAGACCAGAGCCACTGGTACGCCGGCGCAGTGATCACGATTAGGCCATTTTTGGCAAGCATCCTGCCTGCCTTTGCAACCGCTATTTCATCATCCTTAATGTGCTCAAGCGAATCAAACATGAATACAGCGCCATACTTGCATCCGGCCTTCATCTTCTCAAAAGGCCCCCAATAAATCCTTTCATATCCCCTGGCACCACTGACCTTATGGACCTCAACCCCATCAACCTTTCCAAACCCGCACTTTTTTATGCATCCAAGCATATTGCCCGTGCCGATACCAATCTCAAGCGCCCTCCTCTTGCCATCAAACAAAATATTATCCAGCACCCCATCAACAATCTCACTTCTAGCCCTGAACCAGAAGTGCTCTACACCCATTATTTTATGCTTGTAGAATTCGCACTCTTTCAATCAGCCACCCTCTTCTTCCATACTCTTATCTGTTCGTTTTCATTGGCAATAGTATACCCCAGCGAATTAAGGCCATATTTTTTGTAGTAATCTGTTATTGCAACATATTCGAAATCCGTGCAGTTGTAATTGTTTGTCTTGATAAGTATCATTTTGTTGAGTGCATTCCACTCAGTGAATAGGTACTCTCTTGTAGAGATATCATCCACGGTTGCAGAGTTTCTATAGTCAGCTACAAGCGATTCCAGCTGTTCGTTTGTCACATTTGCATCAAGTATTACATTTGAGCCATTTCTCCACAGAATATTCGTTATCGCTATGTTATGATTGTAACCATAAATCTCAAGGAAGGCATATACCATCGGTGATATTGCGCTCACATAGAGTGTGCAAGAATTAGTGCTTATCTCCTGTTTCATAAATTCAATAGTTTTTATCTCAGCATCTCTCTCATAAGCCCAGTTGCTATGCATCATTATCGCAGGGCCGATGAGTAGTAGCACAATGATGATAGAGAGGTCTATCACGTTAAGTGAAACGCCTTTTAGGGAGAGTATCACTAGGGGCGCTATGAAATAGAACGCGTACCACATATAAGGTGTCTTGATTGCAATTACTATGAGGGGGAGTATCCACAAAAGCAAGAACAGGTCCTTCCAGGATTTGAGGTCTATGCTCTTAATACCCATTATGAAGAGCGGTATAAGGTAGAAAAGGCTTGCAAGCATGGTTATCAGGTTTGTCAGTCCTACATCCATACTCATCCTTTTTGTGAAAAAGTCTTCTAGATAGAGTTTGAAATATGCCTCTGGGAAGGTCGTGAGAAAAGGTACGGTTAGGATGATTGCGGCAGCCACACCGGAAACTGCGATTATGCCCAGAATCCGCTTTTTATCTGCAAAGAATGCATAGAGGAGATAGAGCAGCATTGCCATTATCCCTATAGTCGTCGACTTTGAGAATGCCGCTCCAACTATTGAGATGAGTATGGCTAGATAGGCAATCAATTTATCGTTGTTCTTGCCCTGCTTGCACAGCCGGATTACTGCAAGCAATCCTCCCAGCACAAAAACCATCGTAAATGTTTCCATGAATATCTTAGTTCCGAATAGGAGGATGATGGGGTTGGACATGTAGAGAAGTGAAGCGAGCAGTGCTTTTTTCTCGTCAGAAAATTCCCGTGCAATGCAATACACTAGTATGACATTGATTGCCGAGAATATCGCGGAAGGTATCCTATAAGAGATTTGTGCCGGTAGAAACCCATCCCAAAGTCTTATCATCAGTGAGTATACATCGACCATCAGGAATGGTTTCCAGAATGCCGGTTTCCCTAAGAATGTTATGTATAGGTTTGGCCCGTTTTTTATTGCTTCGTAGATGCTCACGGCATAATATCCTTCATCGCCTATGAACCACACATCATATGTAAGAACTATTCCAACGTAGATGATCAGTGAGAATAAGAACAGCGTTATTGTAGTATTATTTCTCAAGAACATAAAACTCACCGTTTTGGGTTTTGTATGCCTCTTTGTATTCAGGCGCTACTTTCATTATCACTGGTACATAATCCTTCTGTGCTATTATGATATCAAACCCACCCTCCCATGTTTTGTTTGTCCTTCCAACAGGGGGAAAATATCTCTCTTTATCAGTGAATAAGTAGGTAAGTTTTGGAACAAGTGATTCATTGTTATAATCGTGTATTAGCCTATACATATTCTCTTTTGCAAGTGTTTCCTCTTTAACCCCAAACCACCCCGTTTTATTTCTCATTGATATTTGTGGTGTTATTATAACCTTGTTTTCCAACCAGTATGCACTGTTGGCTATCTGCTCGCCAAGACGCGTAATGATCATTACATTTGATGATGTACCCTTCATCTGGGCAATATAGTGGCTTATCTCATCTACATCATCTATGTTGGGAGAGAACCAAAGTGCAGATAATATAGTATTGATCAGTGTTAGCAGGAATACTGAAAAGAAGATGGCCTCATCTAAGATATTTATCTCGATTTTTCTTGCAACTATTACAACAATTGCCGGCATGAAATACATGAAATACCAAGGCAATAACCCGAATAAAGAAACCACAAGGCCGATTGAGCTTAGCGCCCATAAATGGTAAATGTCTAGTTTTCTCTTTGTTAATGCATCAACAACAGTTATTCCTAATGCGAGTATGCCTAGTGGTGAGATCCAGATGGCAAAAAACGAGATGTTATTTGAAAGGCTGTATTGATGTAAAGATAGTGTTCTAACTATATCCATATATCCGCTATATGGGGCGCTCATCCGGTATGCTCCAATGATGAGTATTCCTATTATCCCAACCATTGCGAGGTTGATGTAGCGTTTCATGGACGGATTTTTTGTGTGGCTATAGTATAGAATGCTAAGCAAAAAACTGAATACTGAAAGCACGATGGTTTTTGAAAGGCCCGTAAAAATAATTGCCAGTGCATTCAGAGCCAGATACTCTATTCGCTCCTCTTTAGAGTACATTTTTGTGGAATAGAGTGCAAGCATAGTGAAGAAGAATGCAGGCACATCCGTTAGAAGCCTGAAGCCGTATCCAAAAATCGGCGGTGATGCCAGGAACAGCAGGACGGCAATGTATTTCCTGGTGCCTGTAAGGTCGTCTTTTATGAGAAGATAGAACAGAAGGGTTGATGCCAGTGTAAACATAAGGGATGGAACGCGTAGTGCAATTTCTTCGGGAAGGCCCATGCTCATAAAAGGAAAGGACAGAATGGCATACATCAAGAAAGCGAATGGCGGCTTCCACAACATGGGTTCCCCAAAATAGGTTGCATATGGCATTATTCCGTACTTCTGGACATCTTTGACCGCTATCGCGTAAAGGCCCTCATCACCATTTAGCGGCCCTATAGAGAATATGAATGCAGCAATTATGATGATGGAATACGCAATGGGCCAAACGAGCTTAGCGTTCATTTTGAGACTCCCTACTTTCAAACACGTAGAATTCACCATTCTTTGTAATGTGTGTTAAGTAATATTCTGGGGCAACGATTTTAATTACTTCACCATAGTCCTTCTCGGCTATTATAACCTCAAAGCCGCCTTCCCAATATTTTCTCGTTCGCCCTATCGGTGGTATATACCTTTCTTTAGCATTGAATAAATCTATGAATTTAGGTATGAGTGTTTCATCATCGTAATCATGAATCAGCTTATCCATGTTGTCCTGTAATATGGCTACTTTCTTAACTCCTAAAAATTCAATATCATCCTTGTTATTGTAAGTTTTGTTTGTATTCAGGAACGAGTTTTCAGGAGTTACAACAACGCGGTAATTCAGATCGTAAACCGAATTAATTATGCATTCACTCAAGCGGGAGATAAATAAAACCTTTTTATCCTTATCTGATAAGGATTCTGTATACTTTTGCAGTTCTTCTTCATCGTCAAAAGAGATGAGGCTTACTCTGTGCAGTGACTCGATTGCAATATACAAGCTTGCGATAATTACAATAGCAAGTACAAAGTGGTCTATTGCATTATTCTCCAGTTTCCGCGCCAGTATTATCGAGTAGGCCGGCACGAAAAATATGAAATACCATGGCAGAAAGGAGATTGCGGAAGCTAAGAACACGAATGATGACCAAGCCCATACATCGTAAGGAGAGACCTTTCTGGTCTTGAATATGTCAATCGCGGAGACTATTAGTGCCAGCACACCCGTGATAGCAATGTAGCAGAACATATAGGCCAAATAAAGGAAGATTCTTGGTATATTAAATGCAAGTCTTGTTGAATCACCATAAAAAAACTGATAGTAGTACGCTGAATATGGTGTTAACATCGGATACATAAATAATGCAATTAGTGGCAATACATAAGTGGCGATAATTTTAGGGTCTACTTCCACCTGCTTTCCTTTGATAAAATAATATGAAAGGGATATGATAGAGAACAAAATGGAGATCATATGCGATTTTGCAAGCCCCATACCGAATATGCACATCGCAAGGATAATGAGATTAATGGCTCTCTTGCCAGTGAGGTATTCCTTAACCTGATATATTCCCAATAATACCAGGAATAATACTAGGGTATCTGTTAAAACTCGATACCCAAACGAGAATACAGGTGCCGAAACAAGAAATAATATTACTGCGATGTATGCCTTTCTTTCTCCCAATTCATCCTTGCTTATCTTGAAGAGGAGGTATGATGATAATACAACCAGTATGAGTGATGGGATCCTCAGTGCTATCTCCTGCGGGATGGAAATGTCTAAAAATGGCCCTGCAATTACTGAATAAACCCAGAACATCAGTGGTGGCTTCCAGAACATGGGTTCTCCAAAATAGGTTGGGTAGGGCATTAAGCCCATTTTGTGCATATCTTTTATGGCAATTGAGTATAGCCCTTCATCCCCCGCGAGAATAAGCCCTGTCGTAAGGAAGAAACCACTGATTATCAAAAAAGCACAGGCAAGCTGCAGTTGCCATTCCATTCAATCACATACAAAAATGGAAAATAAAATAAGAGGATATAAAACTAGGTAACTAATGCAGCCCCGCTGAACAGACCTATGATGCCATCTGCACTTGCCGCAATCACAAGGCCTATTATTGCACCCACAAGGAGTGATGTTGCCCACACACTTGCCCTTGACCTCATTTCAGCACCCATCACCTGTCCTGCAGCGTACACAAGGCCTGCAAGAACGATCATCACAAGTGCTACGATTGGAACTATGTTCTTTATTTGGTCCTTAATACTATTCAGCTGGCTGCTCAAACTAGGAGAATCAGCAGCGAACACCACATTTGCTACCAGCACGGCCAAAACAACACCAATCATCAACTTATTCATAATATCAACACCCACTATATATTTTATAGATAAACTTTAAATATCTTCAT
>DYJQ01000006.1:3994-22778 GCA_020723045.1 Candidatus Micrarchaeum sp. | reverse complement strand
CTCTAGTATTTGCTTTGAATGTGAGTATAAGAACACGCTTCTTATCCTTAAGGCCAATCAATACCTTAACCTCATTTCCATTAACCTGCATCTGAGGGTTAATGAAAAGCTTAGCAGCCTCAGTAGAGGATTGTATATTCGCTTTAGCAAATACAACCTCCTCCTTTTTCTTAGTGGCTTGTGCTTGTACCATATCCCAACACCCAACAATCTATTGCATTGTTTATTTTTAAAGTTTTCTTATCCTAAGAAATCGCGTTTACGGGCCAGTAGCTTAGCCTGGTGGAGCGCCCGACTGATAGTCCTTTTTCTTTTCGTTTGCCCTTTGGGCAATATCGTAAAGAAAAGCGACACTAAACGAAAATGAAATTGGGCGGGTGATGGGCCCATTTCATTAGGATGGAAATCGGGAGGTCGGGAGTTCAAATCTCCCCTGGCCCATGAGATTTATAACCTGTGCGGATAAAGGAATGATGCAATGGAACTACCGAATATATACAGTGGCGATTACAGGCGTCTTGCACTTGTACCGATTATTCTTGTGCTGATAGCATCCTACTTTATACTCCAAATCGAGCCGGGCCTTGAATTCAAGGGCGGTGTGCTCATTACACTCGAGCTGGATAGAGAAATGTCCGAAGGTGAGATTGCATCCAAACTGGTAGAGAGTGGCATTAGCGATGCGGGCATACGTACGTATGCACTGGGCGCTTCACACATTGCTGAAATTGAGATAGGGCACAGCAAGGAGATGGTCGAACTTGAGAGTGCATATACCGATTTCTTGGAAACATACGATAAATACTCGAAAAAACAATACGAGATACTCGTACTCAAAGGCTCGAACGGCACCACCACACTGCAAGAGAGGGATGCAGATCAGATGAAACAGCATCTTGTGGAACTGCGTTCTAAGATACTCACACTCTCCTCAACACTGCTGGGCCGCCCCGCTACGCTTTCAGAGGATGTTGACGCGCTCAAGCCCGAGGTCGAGTCGATGTTCACAGAAGTCACAGCAGCCTATCGGAATACCATAATATCCAAGATTTCAAGCACACTCACTTACAAATCGTATTCATTCAAGCTCATCAACCCATCACTGAGTGAGATATTCATCGGAAAGATTGAATGGGTACTGCTTATCGCAGCACTCCTAAGCATTATTACAGTATTCGTAATATTTAGGGACATAGTGCCGTCCGCCGCCGTGCTCATCGGTGCGACGTGCGATGTAGTATTTGCGCTAGGCGCAATGGGCCTCTTCCACATCCCCCTCACACTCGCCGCTATTGCATCCATACTGATGCTGGTCGGTTTCTCACTCGACACGGATATACTGCTCACTGTGCGCATACTCAAACGCGGCCTGAACAACCCGCGTGGCAGTGCGTACGAGGCGATGAAGACTGGGATAACGATGAGTTTCAGTGCAATACTCGCATTCCTTGCGTTATTCCTAGTGGGCCAGATAACAAACGTTGCGATATACCAGCAGATATCACAAATCGTGCTCGCTGGCCTTGTGGGCGATATAATAGCCACGTGGATGCTCAACGCGGTCATAATGATATACCACGTCGAGGACATGGCTCATAAGAGTATGGGCAAGGTCGTAATCTAAAAGATTGGGTGTTATGATGCATATCGCAGAACTTGCATCTGATAAGCGCGTGATGTTCCTTGCGGCGATAGTGATACTCTCGCTGATGATAATATTCATAAAAGGCATCAACTACGGCATTGAGTTTGAGGGCGGTGTGAGGATTCCCATAACATTTGATAATGACCTTTCCCCGCAACAGATGGAGGAGGTATCCAACATCATCAAGACGAGGATTTCTAAGTTCGGCCTCTCACAAGTTGTTGTAAGGCCGATCCCACCACGTGAGGTGCAGGTTGAGCTTGCAAAGGGTGATGAATCATCCATAAAACAGATTGAACGGCTGTTGCAACAGCAGGGCAGTTTCGAGGCAGTAATCAACGGCAGGGTAGCGATTACAGGCGAGGACATACTGCCCGGCAGTATAGGCGAGGGCAGGATCAGTGCACTATCTAGGGAGGCTTACAAATGGGAAGTCGACTTTGCGGTGAGTGAGGAGGGGGCTAATAGGTTTGCGGCGGTTGCACTCGGCCAGGCGAACAAGCCGGTGTACATGTTCCTTGACCGCCCCAGAACAGCCGTTGTGCTTATTGAACCCCGTCATTTTCCTGCAAATGTAGATGTTGCCGAGGCCCTCTCTGCGGTGGGCGATATAAACCAGATGGAAAACAGCGATCTCAGGATAATCATTGTTGACGACTGGAACGTGAAGAGAGAGATTGTGGCGAATGCAGTTGCTGAAAACCAAAACGTGACGATAATCGTTTCCAACAACTCAACTTATTATGATGACATCGTCCATAACATTACACAGAATGTACGCGTGGTTGATGGTGCAGACATGCAGTTCGAGATGGTGCACAACAAAGAGAGTGGCGAATATGTAATCAACAAGTGGAAGGCAATCGGCCTACTCTCCGCGCCGCTACTTTCAGAAGGGCTTGCAAAGGGCACGCCGTCACGGCTGGTTAGTGTGAGTGGCACAACACTCTCGTATGATGACGCTGTGCTTAACTCAAAAGAGATACGCAGCCTCCTGAGTGGCGGCCGTTTACCCGTGAATGCCATCATCGGCTCGACGATAAGCATACCCGCACCCCTTGGGAAACAGTTCCTTGAGATGAGCCTTGTAGGTGCGGCCATTGCATTCGTTATGATTATCCTATTTGTATCTGTCCGCTACAGGGAGCCAAAACTGTTCCTTCCAGTTATCATCGTCTCATTTGCAGAGATCATTATACTTGTAGCAATCATCGGCGGGTTTGGAACGATAGATTTTGCGGCTATGGCGGGCATAATCGCGGCGATGGGCGTAAGCCTTGACGCACAGATCATAATTACAGATGAGGTGTTCAAAAAGGGTGAGGGCCGGATTTCAAAGGAGGAGCTGAGCGAGCGTGTCAAGAATGCATTCTACATCATAACACGCAACGTTATAATCGCAGTCGTTGCGATGCTGCCGCTCTTCTTCTCTGGTGTGGTGGAGATTGTGGGCTTTGCCACATCAACGATACTTGGCGCTGTATTAGGCCTGCTCATCTCAAGGCCCGCATATGCAGCCATAGTTGAACAGCTCGAGGTTTGATGGAAATGCGCTCTCCGGCGCGCCATGTGTCGGTAATATTTTTAAATATTACTTAATTGAAGTTATCCACGCTTCGTTGATAAAGTGATATCATGCCAAAAGCCAGTCATTCAAGAAGAGGCTCACTCGCGTTCAGACCCAGGAAACGGGCAAGCACGTTTAACGGCAGGATTAGGAACTGGCCGGAGTGCAAGCGGCCCGTACTGCTTGGCTTTGCCGGTTATAAAGCGGGTATGCTGCGGTTCTTCTATAATGAAGAGGACCCCAACTCCCCCAACAAGGGCAAGGAGGTCTCGTGCGCAGGCACGCTCGTTGAAGTGCCCCCTCTTTTTGTGTATGGAATCCGTGCATACAGAAATACCCTCTATGGAAGGAAGCTCATCGGTGATTTTTTCATGAAGGATGCCTCCGTTAACAAGATTGCAAAGATCAAGGGTGGAAGGCCAGTTGAGGAACTCGGGAACGAAAAGGATATAAGCGATGTACACGCACTCGCGATCACTTCGCCTAAGTCCACAACCACGGGTAAAAAATCCCCAGAACGCATTGAGCTCGGTGTGGGCGGTGATGACGTAAAGAAGAAGATTGAGTATGTGAAGGGCCTGCTCGGGAAGGAGGTGCAGGCGAGCGATGTTTTTGAGAAAGGCGCTTATGTTGATGTTATAAGCGTTACTAAAGGCAAGGGATGGCAGGGTGTTGTAAAGAGGTTTGGTATATCCATTCAGAGGAGGAAGGCCACTGGTAAGAGAAGGCACGTTGGCAACCTCGGTTCATGGCACCCAGCCATTGTGGAGTATACCGCGTTGCACGCGGGCCAGATGGGCTTGCACAAGAGGACTATTCTTAACAACCTCATAGTGGATATAGGCGATGCGTCAAAACTCAAGCAGGATGGAGGCCTACTCAGCTATGGCGTAGTGAGGAACAAGTATATGATTCTTAAGGGCTCGGTGCCGGGCCCAAAGAAGAGGCTTATAAAGATGAGGCTTGCACTCAGGAAGCCAGAATCCAAGAAGGAGATGAAGGTGGCTTACCTATCGAGGGCGATATAAAAGAAGGTGTGCTCATGAAGGTTCAAGTTCTTTCGATTTCAGGGGATTTGGGTGAGGAGATTGACGTGCGCGGCGTGTTCGGTAGTGAGGTTCGAAGAGACCTGATACTGCGTGCGGTGCGTTCTGATATGTCAAAGCAGTACCAGCCCAAAGCCCCGCTCAAGGTTGCGGGCTTGCAGACGAGTGCAGAGTATATTGGCAACAAGGACATTTACAGAACGATGAAGAACCGCGGTGCTGCCAAGCTCCCGCACGAGAAATTGCCTAAAGGGCGGTACGGCCGCGTGAGGATGCTGCCATTCGCGGTTACGGGAAGGCGGGCGCACCCTCCAAAGGTTGAGGAAGTGCTAGAAGAGAAGATGAACAGAAAGGAATATATGAAGGCGCTTCTTTCTGCGGTTGCCGCAACTGCCGTAAAGGATGTTGTGAAGGCGAGGACAGGCACCGAGTATAATGTTCCATACATAATCTCAGATGAAATCGAGTCAGTAGCAAAAGTGAAAGACCTGCTTGCACTCTTGAAGAAGGTTGGCATTGCAGTTGAGATTGAGAAGTCATCACAGAGTAGGAAGCGCATAACCGGCGTTCGGAAGAGGAGGCTCAGCAGGGCGTATCGGGTGCGAAAGTCTATTCTGTTTGTGGTTTCAAATGAATGTGCGCTCCTAAAGAGCGCGGGCTCATTGCCGGGCGCATCCGCGGTTAAGGTGGATGACCTCAGGGTGGGCGACTTGGCACCTGGCGGTTTGCCGGGCAGGCTTGTGGTGTGGAGCAAGAGTGCGATCAATAAATTAGGCGCGCAGGGAAACCCTGCAGAGAAAAGGGTGTGAGTGTAAATGGCGATAATTAAGGTTGTTAATTCAGAAAAATCTACGAGGCTTCTTGAGAAGGGCAATAAACTCTCACTCATTGTAGACTCAAAGACCGATAAGGAATCGCTTCTTGAGGAGTTGAGGGCGGTTTACGGCCTTAAGGTGAGGAAGATCAATATCATGTTCACGGCAAGGAATAAGAAGAAGGCGATTGTAACGCTTGACAAATCGCACACGCCGGATGAGATTGCAACAAAGTTCGGCATGGTGGTTTAAGGTGGATATTTATGGGTAAACGACTAATCACACAGAATCGCGGGCGTGGAACACCAAGATATGTAGCGCCGTCGCATAAGTATAGGTATAAGATTGCATTCAGACAGTTTGACGCAAGGGAGAGGGAGGGTAAGCTTGCTGGCGAGGTTGTAGAGCTGATACGCGACCCGCTCCATTCCTCAGTTCTCATGCGCGTTCTTTTCGAGAATGGGGATGAGAATGTCTATTTTGCCCCTGAAGGCATAAAGGTGGGCGATAGGATCGAAGAGGGCGTTGATGCATCACTCAAAATAGGCAACGTGCTCCCGCTCTCACACATCCCTGAAGGTGCGCCAATATTTAACATCGAACTGAGGCCGGGTGACGGCGGTAAGTTCGTGAGGACTTCAGGCAACATCGCATACATCCGTGCCAAGGAGGCTGAGGGCGTGTATGTGAGAATGCCATCAAGAAGGACAATACTCATAAACGGGGACTGCCGTGCGCAGTTGGGATGCCTTTCGATGGGCGGTAAGACCGAGTTGCCTATGATGAAAGCAGGTGTGGCATTCTATAAGCACAGGGCAAAGAACAAGAGATGGCCCATTGTGAGGGGCGTTGCGATGAACCCTGTTGACCATCCATTCGGTGGCAAACAGCACCACCCCGGTAAGGGGAGTGCGACTGCGAGGAATGCACCGCCAGGCAGAAAGGTTGGCCACATAGCGGCAAGAACGACTGGCCGCAAGAGCGCACTCAAGGACCAGCTCAAGCACGGGAAAGAGGATAAAGGGTAGAGATGTTTTGTGCAGATGAAGTGTTGATGTAACGAGGGTGAATGAATGGCAAAGGTTATGATGTATGGTTATGAATTGGATGATTTCGTTTCGATGCCTGCTGATGAGTTCATATCCAAATTTGCAACTTCGCGTTCAAGAAGGGCATACAAACGGCTTGCGGAAAACCCCATGTATAAGCGTTTGGTCAGCAAAGTAAAGAAAGCGCTTGCCTCGAAATCCAAGTCAGTAATAAAGACGCACGTGCGCGAGGCAGTCATACTTCCAGAGTGGGTAGGCCTCAAGTTCGGCGTCCATAATGGGAAGGAATTCGTGAATATAGAAGTACTACCTGCTATGGTGGGGAAGCGATTGGGCGACTTTTCGCACACCACTAAGAGGGTGGCGCACTCTGGGCCTGGTGTGGGCGCGACGAGGGGCAGTAAGTTCGTCCCGCTCAAGTAATATCTGGGTGAGATTATATGCACATGAGATATTCATTTACTAAGAATGGCGAGGGGTTTGCATTCGCCCAGCAGTATAATGTTGACGCCTCATTCAAGGATTTAGTCCAAGTATGCCGTGCCATAAAGAAGATGCCTGTCCCTAAAGCGATGGATTTGCTTGGGAAGGTCGGGCGCGGTGAGATGCCAGTGGAGTATAGGACATACAACAAGAAGATTGGGCACAGGCGCGAGCTTGGCGGCAGGAAGGGCCGTTACCCTGCCAAGGCCGCAAATATCGTGAGAAAAGTGCTTGCCAATGCGATCAACAACGCAAAGGTAAAACAGATTGATGAGGCTACGCTTGTGGTTGAGCATGCCTGTGCGAATAAGCAGGATATATATCCAAGGTTGGCTCCCAAGGGCAGGAGGATGCGCGCCAATTATGAGACTGCAAAGATAGAGATAGCGGTAAAGGGTGAGCCGAGAAAGATTGCAGAGATTAGCGTTCCTGCAACAAAGAAGGAAGCAAAGAAGGAGGCAGTAAAGGGCGAGGCAGAGAAGGTTGCTGAGGTTGCAGTTCCCGAAAAGAAGGAAGTTAAGAAGAAGGAGGCCGTAAAGGTTGCTGTCCCTGAGAAGGAGGAGAGTGTCTCACAAAAAGCGGCACAATTTGAAAAGAAGGAAGAGGTTGTGAAGGCTGAAAAAGGGGAGGTAAAACGGAGTGAGGCTGGTGCAGCCAAGCCGCAGAACATTCCCAAGAAGGTTAACAAGTCAAAAACAGGAAAATATGAATAGAAGGTGTGATGATGGCAGTTGAAAGAAAGTTTATTGAAGATTCGATATTGCGCTTTAAGATAACTGAATTTATGAAAGGCGAGCTTGCAAGGGCAGGCTTTTCAAACCTCACGATACAGAAGACGCCGCTGATCACGCTCATAATGGCCGAGGTTACGAACCCGGGCCGTGTTATAGGGCATAGAGGCAAGACTATAAATGAGATTACTGATAAGCTCAGGAGTGAGTTTAAGCTTGAGAACCCAAAAATCAACATCTCCTCTGTCAGTACGCCGGACCTCGAGCCGCAGGTTGTGGCAAAGAGGCTTATGAAACTCATTGAGATGGGTAAGAACCCGCGCAGGATGATGCATTCCATGGTAAAGTCTATAATGGATGCGGGAGGAGTTGGGTGTGAGATAGTCATATCCGGCAAGTTGGTTGCAAAGGGCGGTCGTTCAAAAACGTTCAGGGCAATGGCAGGCTACCTTCCGAAGGCTGGTGAGCCGGCTAGGTATGTTAAGACTGCACACACCACTGCGTATCCAAAGGCAGGTGCGATTGGGATTTCTGTGAGTATTGCACCGCCAAATGTGGCGTTCCCTGATAAGACAGCCGAGAAGGTAATAGAGTTGCCGAAGGTGATTGCAGCTGCAGATACACCTGCTGTTGTAAGCCCATCTGAAGTGCCTAAGGAGGTGCTTGCAGAGGTTGCAACAGAGCCAGAGGCTGTGAAGGAGGATGCTAAAGATAGTGAGGGTGCAGAAGTGGCGCCGAAGGCCCAAGGTGGCAAAAAGGAGAAGAAGGGCGCAAGGAAGGAAAAAAAGCAGGGAGCGTCCGCCAGCAAGGATAAACAATAATGAATTGCGAGAGGGTTATGTTTATGGCAATACTGAGGATGAAGGAGATCCGCAATATGAATGACACCGCACTGAAAGAGAAGGTGTACCAGCTTCGTGCGGAGCTTGTGAAAGAGAATACGAGTTCGAGGCGCAGCGGAAAGAATATAAATACTGGGCGCATAAAAGAACTACGTAAAGCGGTAGCGCGGTTGCTTACAGTGCTTAAAGAAAGGGGTGCATCATAAAGATGGCTAGTATCTGTCCAAAATGCGGTCTGCCTCAAGATATTTGCGTATGCGATACTCTCGAGAAGGAAGAGCCACACCAGATAAAGATATATGCTGATAAAAAGAGGTTTGGCAAGCTCGTTACTATAGTTGAAGGCCTTGATGAGAAGGAGATTGATAAGATTGCAAAGGAGTTAAAGCATATGCTGGCTACCGGCGGAACCTCAAAAGAGGGTATCATAATGCTCCAAGGGGACCACCGTGCAAAGGCCAAGGAGGCGCTTCTCAAGCTCGGGTTCAAAGAGGGGCACATCTCTACGAGATAAATGTTTTTGCTGATTTGGTTAATATGATAACCAAGGATAATCTGATCGTGCACGAACTCATAGGCCTTAATGTTAAGGTTGTTTCTTCAATTTCAAAGCCGTATGAAGGGATAAGCGGCAGGGTGGTATGGGAGACGCTGAACATACTGGAGATTGAGGTAGGTGATGGGAGTAGGAAAAAGATCCCAAAGAAAAACACAAAGTTTGAGTTTGAATTGGATGATGGAGAAAAGGCAATTGTAAACGGCTCAGAGTTGTTAAACAAGCCTGAGAACCGGCTCAAGAGAAGCATACGAAAGATAAAATAGAGTTATTATTACAGGCTCTCATAGAATTCCTTGGCCTTAATTGCGTCCACCTCAATGTTTGGGCTCTCGCTTATTGCAATCCCGCCAATTTTATAGTCTTTCCACGCCTTCACCATATCGCGCCACTTGATTATCGGATGGCCCAGTGCGCTCTTCTCATCAAAAACTAAATGGTTTCTCTCACCTTTGTCAGTATATTCAATCCCAGAGAAGTGGATGTGCATATTATCAAGCGCTTCCCGTCCCAGTGCTTTTTCAATGTTCTCGAGTATTTCCGAGAATGCTTCATAGCTATTTTTGGCACCGTTATGCAATGCAACATAATGTGCAAAGTCTACACAGGGAAGCACGCCCCCGCCAATCTCAGCGCACATCTTTACCAATTCGTCAACACCTGCAAACTGCGAGGACTTGCCCATCGATTCAGGCCGTAGCACCACATCATCATACCCTCTCTCGACCAGCTCCTTTCTCAATTTTACATACTCCCCCTTTACCCTCTCGAACACCTCGTGCCGGTCCATCTTCATATAGTATGCGGAGTGGGTAACAACAGACCTTGCGCCGGCAAAATGCCCTATCCTTGCGCTGTCAATAATCCGTTTTCTGCTTGCCTCAAGTATCTTGCGGTCTGGGCTGTTGAGGTTGATAAAGTACGGTGCATGTATGCTCAGTGCAACATCGTGCGATTTGGCAGCCTCTCCAATCTCTTTTGCATCCTTCTCACTCTTGACGTATACCCCCCTTACAAACTCCAACTCCATCGCATCAAGGTTAAGATTTCTCACTTGCGCTATACCATTTATAGTGTCTCTGGTCTCTGTCGATAACGGCACGCCTGCCGTGCCTATACGGAGCTTCATAAAATCATACATACTACTCTAATAAACTATATATATCATTGTGCGAAAATATACTACAATGAAAATCTACACACGAGCCGGGGATTATGGCGAGACCACAATCTTTGGAGGGGTTAAGGTAAGGAAAAATACCCTCTTGGTTGCGGCATACGGCACGCTGGATGAGTTGAGCTCGTACATTGGCTTGTGCAGGTCTTTTTGTGAAGGTGATTATGAAATCGGCGCGTTCTTGAAAGAGGTACAGCACGACCTGTATCTTATAGGAAGCCATCTTGCGGGTGCTGATGAAAAGATAGATGAGACGCGCATAGAATACCTTGAAAATAGGATTGACCATTACGATGCACAGCTTGATGAATTGCACACCTTCATACTCCCTGGCGGCACAAGGCTTGCTGCGCTGTTGCACGTTGCTAGGGCTGTGTGCAGGCGTGCCGAGAGGAAGCTCTCGCCCATATACGAAAATGAGGGCAACTTTCTTACAGAACTCAAGTACCTGAACCGTCTCTCCGACACGCTTTTTGTCCTCGCAAGGTATGTAAATATGAAGGGCAATGCCAAGGATGAACTAGCATACTAATATGTGCGGTATAATTGGGTATATAGGAAAGAGGGAGGCGGCCCCGCTGATTCTCAGAGGCCTTCACCGGCTGGAGTACAGGGGGTATGACAGCGCGGGCATAGCTATTGTATCGGGTGAAAAGCTGTTTGCTGTAAAGAGTGCGGGAATGATAACCGCTCTTGAGGCGAGGCCGGAGTTGAAGAGGCTTATTGGCAATATCGGAATAGCGCATACGCGCTGGGCCACGCATGGTGAACCGACAGAACAAAATGCACACCCGCACCTTGATTGTAAAGGAGAGATTGCAGTGGTGCATAATGGTATAATTGAGAACTATATGGAGCTTAGAGAGGCCCTGCAGAAAAGGGGCCACACATTCAATTCTGAAACTGATTCTGAAGTAATAGCCCACCTCATAGAAGAGAGTTATGAAGGTGTTCTTGAGGATGCAGTCGCACGTGCACTTAAACTGCTTGAGGGCACTTTTGGGCTTGCGGTTGTGCACACCGGTGAACGCAAGGTTGTAGCCGTACGTAGGAGTTCACCGCTCATAATAGGGATAGGCCAGGATGAGATGTTTGTCGCTTCTGATGTGGCCGCAGTGGTTGAGCACACGAGCCGGGTAGTGCATCTGGACGATGATGAGATTGCGTGCATACGGCAGGATGGGTTTTCGGTAATGAGGCTTAGCGGGGAGATGGTTGAGAAGAGGGTCGACAAGGTTGAGATGTCGCTCTCGCAGATAGAGAAAAAGGGCTTCAAGCATTTTATGCTTAAGGAGATATTCGAACAGCCGGCATCGATCACCAACTTATTGCGTGGTCGTCTGAAGGATGGGAAGATTACACTGACCCCAAACCTCGGCCTTGCAAGGTTCGAGCGTGTCATTTTTGTGGGGTGCGGGACGAGCTGGCACTCTGCGATAATAGGGAGGTATCTTGCAGAAAATCTTGCAGGAATACGGGCGGAGTTTGAGTATGCATCAGAATTCAGGTATCGGAAGCCAATTGTTACGAACCGTGATTTGGTCGTGGTGATATCGCAATCTGGCGAGACTGCAGATACACTGGGTGCGCTGAGAGAGGCTAAGAAGAGGGGGGCTAGGACTCTAGGAATAGTTAATGTTGTGGGCTCTACAATATCGAGGGAGGTTGACGGCGGTATCTATCTTCATGCAGGGCCGGAGATAGGGGTGGCGAGCACCAAGGCGTTCACGAGCCAGGTTATGGCGCTCCTGTTATTGACATTATACATACGACAGGAGAGGGGGCTTGAGAACGACCCTGAATTGATTCGTGAGGCTGCTGCAATGCCTGCAAAGATTAATGCCATGCTTGACAATTTAGATGTGATAAAGAACATCGCACGTGAATTTGCCAGCTATAAGAATTTCATATATTTAGGCCGTGGCATAAACTATCCGGTTGCGCTCGAGGGTGCGCTCAAACTCAAGGAAATCTCGTACATTCACGCTGAGGGGTATCCGGCTGGCGAGATGAAGCACGGCCCAATAGCGCTGATTGATGATGGTTTTCCGGTGGTATTCATAGTCGGCAATGATGCGCAGCATGAGAAGGTGCTCGGCAATATGCAGGAGGTCAAGGCAAGAAAGGGGAGGATAATTGCAGTATGCAGTGAGGGTGATACGGATGCGGCAAGGGTTGCAGATTATTGTATAACTGTGCCACAAACAAGCCCTCTTCTCTCTCCAATACTCAATGTAGTCCCCCTCCAGTTGCTTGCATACTACGTAGCGGATGCAAAAGGCCTTGATGTCGACAGGCCCAGGAATCTCGCAAAATCGGTAACTGTTGAGTGATTGAGTGCCTCTACAAACACAAAAGCAAATATATATAAATACCTGCTTCCCTAAAGTAGCCTATAATGCAATGAGCATCTGGAGTATTCTGGTTCTAATCCTGTTTTGAATCGGAGTACACGTATGTAAGTTGAATTAAGGTGGAATAAAAATGAGCAGATTTGAAGAAATGGAATTCAGCGCTAGCCTTAAGAAGGCGCTGGCAGAGATGAAGTACATAGACGCCACGGAAGTGCAGTCGCGTGTAATCCCTCTCATGCTTAATGGCAGTAATGTCATAGCAAAGAGCTATACGGGGAGCGGTAAGACAGCCGCATTTGCAATCCCCATATCCGATAGGATACTGCAGGGCAGATCACGCTCTGTTCTTATAATCGGCCCTACACGCGAGCTCGTGGTCCAAGTTAAGGATGAGGTCCGCGCGATCAATAAGTACACGCGTATGCGCGTGATAGCCGTTTACGGCGGGCACGGTATTGAGGGCGAGATGAATCTATTGCAGAGGGGTGTTGATGTATTGTGCGCAACACCGGGAAGGCTCTTAGACCATATCGAGAGGGGCACTGTGAAACCGTCGCAGTTTGACACAGTTATTCTTGACGAGGCGGACAGAATGCTCGATATGGGGTTCATTGACGATATAAAAAAAGTATTGAATGTTGTAAGGCCGAGAAACACGCACTTGTTTTCTGCAACACTTGACGGCAAGGTTGCCGACCTTATAAGGGAGCACATACCGCATTATGAGGAGGTCATTGTGAAGCATGAGATAGTGGGCACGAACATCATTGAGAAAAAGTTCATCGTCCCGAGGGATCAGAAGTTCGGCCAGCTCATTAAGTATGTAACCGATGCTGGCAAGGATAGAGTATTAGTGTTCGTCTCGACAAAAAGATGGGCGGAGATGTTGCGGGAGAGGCTGGAGAGACGCGGGTTCCGTGCGGCAGCAATTCACGGCGACTTATCCCAGAAGATGAGGGAGCTCTCGCTTGCGAACTTTAAGAGTGGCAGGAAGAATATCCTCATCGCTACTGATGTGGCTGCAAGGGGCCTCCAGATTGACAATGTTGAATATGTTATCAATTATGATGAGGCCGTCGATGCAGAGACCCATACCCATAGGATAGGGAGGACTGGCAGGATGGGTGCAACGGGCTATGCAATCACGTTTATGGATGACGGCACGAGCCCGACAAGGGGCTATGATCCGTACAGGAGCAGTGGCAATGCAAGGCGCCCGCAGGAAGGCCGCAACTCCAGGTACTGGAAGGATAGGCGCGCAAGGCCCACTGGCAACGGGAAGGTGCGAGAGTTCACGAGCATTCAAGAGCACATAGAGCGCGGCTACTAAGTTTTAAGATTAGGACCTGCAGTGCATTATTGTTGTTAGAGGGTGAGGCATATGGAGTGGAAACAGATAAAGACAATTGCAATCATCGGAGCATCCCCGCATTCTGAGCGGGCCAGCAACGAAGTCATGAAGTATTTTATTGAAAAAGGGTTTGCAGTAGTGCCAATCAACCCCAATTATTCTGAAATACTCGGTAAGCGCTGTTACCCTTCACTACTGGATGTCCCTCCTGATGTTGCAAGGGCCATCGATATGGTTGACATATTCAGGAAGAGCGAGTTCGTGCTGCCCATTGTCAAAGATGCAATACAACTTAAAATGAAATATGGAAACCTAAAAGTGGTATGGATGCAGGAGGGTGTAATCAATGAGGAAGCGGCGGAGATGGCACGTAATGCAGGCATTGAAGCCGTGTCAAACATGTGCGCTATGACAAACCTCAAATCTCTAGATGGAAATTTATCTTTTCATCTTTAGTGGTTTTTGCGCTTTAGCATACATTATTACATACTCCAGAGTTTATCCCCCACGTAATGGATATTCTTTATGGCCTTTCCTTTCTCAAGGGCTTTCATCTCATCGCTCGATAACAGCGCCTCACCGATCGCGAGCACTTTGCCATGGCCGATTTCCTTTACAAGAATAAGCTCTCCTTTCTGTATCCCATCCTCAATCTCTTTAATCCCGGGCCGCATCACATCCGCGCCATTGGTCACGAACTTGACTGCACCCATATCAACTGTTATGCTCTTGAACGTGTATGCCTGACTGCCCGCATAAATTTTCTTTAATGTTGGCACCCATCTCCCATTATATCTGAAGAATTCGTTCGTGCCGTTTATGCACAGCACTTCCCTCCCATCAACAACCTCAATCTCTACAATATCCTTTTTTGAGAATTCCCTATCACATTCCAATTCCTTAATCTCTCTATTGCTAAGCCTTCTTGCCATTTTCCAACCTCATTTGCACATACATATGATACAGCAATAGCAACGTTCCAGCAGTTACAAACGCAATCCCGATGACTGTCTCCACCGCCATTATATGCAGCCATGATAAGAAGCCCCAGCAGTGCCCAATAAATAACCCGAGCAGGATAAGAAGGGCAACTAATGATAAGTTTTTTCTCTCGAAAAATTCAGCAGTTGAAATCCATATAAATGTCCATAAGAATACGCCCACGATAATGAGATACGGAATCCCTAAGAATAATTTAGTGATTGGGTTGCTCTCCATGGCCGGCTTTAGGTATGCAAACTGGACTGTTGCGAGTGTGTCGGCTATACCCGTGATGCCAAATAAAATGAGTGCGGGGAGATGTCTATTGAATATAGTATATCTCAATCGCATCATAATGTATACTGCTAGTACAATTGCCAGAAGTGAGAGGATGTGTATTTCAAGCGCCACTGTTTTTTCCTCCACTGGAATGTTATTTCATAAATAATTAAAAGCTCACAATTCACTAATCTTAGTTGATGACGGGGCTTAGTGCGCAGCAACAAGGGATAGTTGATAGCAAAGATGGGGTGGTTATGGTTATTGCTGGGCCGGGCTCAGGAAAGACACGCGTTCTCACGTACCGGGTGAAGCGGGCGCTTGATGACGGTGTTGATGCGGGCTCAATCCTTTTGCTCACATTCACAAATAAAGCCGCAAAAAACATGATCAGCAGGCTTGAGGCAATGCTTGGCCATAAACCTGCAATTCTAGGCGGTACATTTCACCATGTGGCCAATAGGTTTTTGCGCCGGCACGCATCAAAATTCGGCTACCGCGACAACTACACCATAATAGATGCGGAGGACAGCGTGAAGCTGGTGCGGGATGTGGTTAAGACTGATTTTGAACAGTATGCCAAGAACCTGCCAAAACCGGAGAAGCTCTACAGAATATTCTCGTACTGCAGGAACTCGCGCATTGGCATACAGGAATACCTAAAGACGCATATGAGAGGGTACAGAGAACATGGCCTTATCATGAATAAGATTCACGAGCGGTATACAGAGCGAAAAATTAGGTCAAACATTATGGATTTTGACGACCTTCTTGTATATCTAAACAGCCTGCTCGATGATAATGAATTTCTGGACAAGTTCCGGAGTACATATACGCACATCTTTGTTGATGAGTTCCAGGATACGAACCGCCTGCAGTTTGAGATCGTATCAAAAATGCATAGAGATGGAAACCTGCTGTTCGTAGTCGGCGATGACTGCCAGAGCATATATTCATTCAGGGCCGCTGAAATAAAGAACATGCTTCGCTTTACTGACAAGTTTGGCAGTGCAAAGATATTCTACCTGACAGAAAATTACAGGAGTACATCACACATTGTTTCTCTTGTAAATACTGTAATCCAACACAACAGGGATAAATTCGACAAGCAGTTGGTGTCGATTAACAAAAACTCACGGGCACCGCTCCCCCGTGTTTTGCTGTTTGATGATTTAAAAACCGAGGCGGACAGAGTCGCAGGTGAAATTGCTGAGAGCATAAGTGCCGGCGCACGGCCCGAGGATATATCCGTTTTGTATAGGTCAAACTTTCACTCGGCATACATTGAGATGTCGCTGGCCAATCGTGGTATAAAATACGTGAGATTGGGTGGGCTGCGCTTTTTTGAGCAGGCGCACATAAAGGATATAATTGCATTCCTCAAGATAGCAGATGGCATGACCGATGAGCTTGCGTGGTCCCGCCTTCTTAAGATGTTCAAGGGGGTTGGCGAGAAAACGGCAAAGAAGATATTCGCGAAGGTGTGCAATGCGGAACGGCCGCTGGCGGTATTGAAAGAGATTTCAGACCCAAAACTCGCTACACTACAGGCAATGCTCTTAGCGGCTGAGAAAAAAGGGGAGACGATTGATAGGGCGAAGATATTCTATGAGCAATTTTACAGGGCATATGTGAGGGAAAATTTTGGTGAAGATGTCGATGACCGGGTAAATGATATCTTGCAGTTATTTTCAATCCTTTCTTCCTATACTACTTTTGATGAGTTTCTCGAGGACTCGATGCTCGATGCAAACCTTGCCGATGCAAAGGATACTGCGGGCTGTGTCACACTCTCAACAATACACCAGGCAAAAGGGCTTGAGTGGGAGACGGTTTTCGTGGTTGGTGTTTCGCAGGGCTGGTTCCCATCTAAGCATTCACTGGAGGATAGTGTGAAGCTTGAAGAGGAGCGCAGGCTCTTTTACGTAGCGTGCAGTAGGGCGCGCAATTCTCTCATAATAACCGCACCGTTGAGCAGCGGAGCGGGGTGGGAAGGAAGCCGTGATATGCAAGTATCACAGTTCATAAGCGAATTGCCAGAGGATAAGTATGAAATGGAGTGGGTAAAGAAGCAGTACTCTTCTGATTTTGTGAGCGCGGACACGTTATTATAAAATACTATTTGCCCTAATCTATTCCCATGAGCAACTGCAATGAAGAGGTTACAACCGAAGAGTATGCCGCTCATTTTGATGCTGTTCTTTACCCGGGCTATCCTCATATAGTGCGGTATGGTGGAAAGGACTATGTGGTTAAAGTAAAAGAGTTTAAGTATATGGCTAAGGGCAGGACGGAGGAGAGGCATTTCCTGCGTGTTGAGATATGGGATGCACCGCAGGAAAAGATACAGATGATGGTTCTTCTCACAAAATCTATGGATTGCAGGTTTCACTCACCAATAAACCCAAATTTTGATATACGGCCCGAGCTGATGGGCAGTGAGGTTGGGGCATACCTGCTTAGGGTGATGCTGGACATAATAGCCAAGTTCGGTTTTTCATTCCTTGTTGAGGAGATATATGGTGAAGATGTAGGTTATGACCCTCTAAAGAAGAGGTACAACGCGAAGAGATATGCTCTTGTGAAGAAGTTCTATGCTAATTTGGGGTTTGAGTTCATGTTTGATAATGAACTCGGGAGGGGGTATGTCATGCTTCTAAACGGTATGCTTGCCCCAAGTGAGGAGAGCTGTCTCAACAATACGGTAGCGCATGTCCTTGCTGGCAAGTGATGTCGCAATTTTAAGAGTTTTCTGCTTAACTTAGTTTAATGAATTCTTGCATGCGGTGCGGCCGGTGCTGTACACAATTCGCTGTGTGTGTTACGCCGTTTGACATAGTGCGAATTGCAAAGGCCGCCAATCTGAACCCTCTCGATTCCGTGCAGGCCATACCCGAACCCCCAGCGAGGGAAAGGAATGAGCCTGCGGTTTTGATAGATGGCCAGATGTCACTAATCGTGTTGGCCTGGAAGAGCGAGAGGGTATGCACGTTTTACTCGCCTGCGGGCTGTACTATCTATCCCCACCGCCCCCTCCTGTGCCGCACATATCCATTTGTGCGGGGGTTGCAGGACGTTAGGCATAGGGCGTGCCCCGAAATGTGGGCACCATCTCGTAAGGCAAAAAGGCAGTACCTAGCTGACCTCAGGAAATACAATAGGGAGGTTAAGAAATATACGGCCATTGCCAAGGAATGGAACTCAAAAGGTGGCGGGAGCTTGGCAGAATTTGTACAGTTTATTCTTACTACAAATTATTATTAGATTTTCTAATAAATTTTTTCAAGCAAATATGCATGATTAGGGGTTGTCCCCAATGGCAAAAGAGGGCAAAAGATTTAGGTTTGGTTTTACGTCGGTAATCTGATTTTATGAAAAAAGAGTATGCTGTTACAGTAAATATCAATGTGCAGTTCTGGTGCGCTACTACTTTATCAGTAAATGCTTGGAGTGTCTACGGGTGGGTTTTGTTCTTTTTGGACCTCTTTTCCATTTAAGGGGGCTTCCACTATCCCAAAATCCAGCTCAACAACATAACAGTAAACCGGCATTTGAAAAGGGCACTTGTAGGTTGGAAGACGGTTTACTTAATGGGTAAAAAACAGTGTTTAGTTTACTGCAGTAGGTATCTACTCAAAGGCAAGAAGCACAAGATGCACAGAAGCATGAAGTATGCATAAGTGTGCATAAAGGTGAGCAACACAGGGGCATGAGGATACGCATACAAAGGACAGAAGCCCAAAGAAATGCATGCAACAAAAACTAAGAAGTGCATATAACAAAGTATTAGAAATTCTAAAAGATATGGTATCAATGCAAGAAGCACGACAAAGACAAGAAGCAGAGAAGCACGAAGGCAAGAAGCACAAGATGCACAGAAGCATGAAGTATGCATAAGTGTGCATAAA
>DYJQ01000006.1:0-3894 GCA_020723045.1 Candidatus Micrarchaeum sp. | reverse complement strand
AAGGCAAGAAGCACAAGATGCACAGAAGCATGAAGTATGCATAAGTGTGCATAAAGGTGAGCAACACAGGGGCATGAGGATACGCATACAAAGGACAGAAGCCCAAAGAAATGCATGCAACAAAAACTAAGAAGTGCATATAACAAAGTATTAGAAATTCTAAAATAATATAAGATACTACTTAGAGTGCATTCTAAGGTCGTTCAGCAAGAGAAGCATAGAATTCTTCATAAACGGCTCCTCCTCTTTCTCTATCATCATCTCTAGGAAATCAAGTATCTCGTTCTTATCTCTTTCCCACGAAAGCTCGATGTTCTCACCCGCAAATGCATTAACGATTTCCTTAAAAACATGGAGTTTGTGTGCTATTTTCTTGTCTCCAGAAAGCCCTGCAATCATACCGTCCAATACTGCTTTTGCCTCTTGATACTGGCCGAGCATAATATAAGAGAAGACTGCGTAGATTTTATACTCTTGCTTCACGCCGGGTTTTGAGAGTTCTTCTATACAGTCTTTATAATCGCCGTTAAGATAGTGGGAAATGCCTATAAAAGGGAGATTATTGGCGTTCTTACCGAATCGCTGCACCCATGATGCCACATTTTTAGAAAACTCATCAGATCTACCCATAGCCAGCGCATCGCGGCACTTACTTGTAAATTCCTTTTCGCTTTCCATATTCACTTTCTCGTTTTCTCTATTACGGGCGTTAAGTCTTTGAACATCATTAGCGGCATGTGCTGTTGTGGAGGCTGCAGCTCCGGATGTTGTGCACGGTCAGTCTCTATCGCTTTTCTTACTCCACTCAAGACCTCTGCCATATCCTTCCTATTGTTCGTATCCTTCATAGCGTCTGTTGGTATTAGGGAAATACTTAGGTTAAGAAGGCTAAATTCTGTTAGTGTATAGAGCTCGCGAACGGGGATGGCCACCACTGTCGTTATAGCGCTCATTCTCGCCGTTACATTTTCCCCACTCAGCATGATGCTAAGAAAGTCACGGATTTCCTCTTTTGCTTTTGGGTACTTTTCTCCATTGTATATATCCTTAAGTATCAGCGTAGCCCCAATCACCATATTCTCAGCTATACAGATATCTGACATCATAAGTGTGCTCAATGTTATAACTGCCTCCCGTGGGAATTCCCTGAATATACTCCTTGCTATTGGGTATGGCATCTTCTTTCTATCTTCTTTTTTCATAGTCTCCAACGGCTTAAGGTATATTTCATATGGGAGATACCTGCAAAGCGATTTCAGGGATTTCACGACCAAGTCACTCCTGTTGCTTTTCTGGAGTGCAGACAATTGAGATATTATATCCGCCTTGAGCTTGTTTCGCTCGGCATCCGTCATCTCCCTGCTACCACCTATTCTGTCTATATCGATAAGAAGCTTGCGCGGTGGCGTCTCCTCCGTAAGCTTCACTGGACTTTTTTGTTTTTGTGCCTCCACCATCTTTCCCACCATAGGAATCCTTTTATCAAAATCATTTTTTTCACACACACACATACTGCACACAGCTAGTGAAGCCATCACCGATAAGAGTACTGTACGGACCCTACTCGTAGACTTCTTGTGTTTTACCTCTACTTGCATCGTGTCCCTCACCTGTAAGTATCTCTATACTCTTCTTCGTCACTTCAAGTCCTTTGTGGGTATATTTTTCCACTGTCTTCGCTATTGCTCCCGCCTCGCTTCTAACTTTTGCTATGTTGCGGAAAAATGCCCTTGCCACTGCCACCGGTAATTCGGCTTCGTTTATATTTTTTGCCACTTTTTCAATATAGTGGCCTACTTTTTTAGCAACAGATGGGCTTATTGCACCAATCGTTATGCCCAATGCAATATGAGATGTTGGAATATCTTTTATGTTCTCACCTTTGAGCACACCTTCTATCACAACTTCCCCTCCACCCACTAGTCCACTACCCATCATACTCGTGCCCACAAGCGGCCCCAACAGTAAGGCGACTTCTATACTTACGACTGTTGCGCCAACTGCCTTGGTAATCTCCTTGGCGTCAGCTGCCTTTGCAAATGCAATTTCAGTTTCGCTTATACACGTATTGTATTGTTCGAGCAACATGGAACGATTTTCTTCAATATACTCGCGGAATGCAACGGGGTCGGAGGCAAGATACTTGAGGTCGCTACCAAACTTCTTCATCATGCGGGAGGTATCACTTATGGTTTTGGTGAGGCTGGTGATATCCACACCGGCCTTGAGAAGGTGAGTGTTGTAGTCATGTATGATTGCCTTTTCAATCATTTCACGCTCTAGTTGTTTACCAGCGTTTATGTATGTGTTGGCCATCTCCATACGCATTCCGCTGGCCTCCTTTACTATCTCTGGCCTCTTAGTGGTCTCCAAGAATTTCGAGAAAGCGGTATTCAGTATTTGAATCTGCTGTATCTGCTCTTGTGGTGTGGCCAAAGTCTTCATTATACCTTCCGCCTTCATCTTGTAGAGCTCGAACGGTTTCTCGGCTTTTTCAAATTCTTGTGCTAATCTCTCTACAGGCATTTTAATCAGCCACCTTTATCTCAACAAGGTCTGCAACTTCGGTATGATCCCCGAGCACGAGCGATGCGCCCACGTACCACTTATAGTTTGTCGCTATGTCGGGAACGGGCGAAACGATGGGAAGCTCAAACTCAAAATGCGCCTCATCATCCCCAAATGACCTGTTTTTACACAACTCAACTGAACGCTGGCTTACGTATACAGTGCGCGTACCATCCTCGCTCTGGTTCTTAAGCGAGAGCGGTACGTTTACCATTTTCTGGCCCCACAGTGCGACAACGAGCGATTCGGCCTCGCTTGGCTGGTTCAATTTTATGGTTAATCGTCCACTAACGTGCTGGCCCACTTTATAGAACAGCTTAGGAAGCTCGAGCTTGGCCGTGCCCACGCCGTGGTTCTGTACCTTTGGCTTGACCTCTTTTGTAATATCCTCATCGCCTATTATCACACCGCCAATATTCTCGGTATTCGTCCCTTTAAAATCCTGCACGCGGGGCAGAGGTTTTGGAGTGAATATGCTATTCGTATCCATCTATTCACCACTTTATATTAACACTGAAAACCTCTTAAACATTAAGAGCATAACGGCAGGGATGCCAGTGCAGTAAGGATGTGGGGGTCAATAAGCATGCGGTCGCATAATCCATTCATTATTTTTAGTGCCTCTGCTGGTGGAACCCCTTTCTGATAGGGCCTGTCCGTCACTATTGCATCAAACGTATCTGCAACAGCGATTATTTTGGCACATAAATGTATATCGTCACCTTTGACACCATAATAACCGCTACCGTTGAGCCTCTCATGGTGCTGTAGTACTCCATTAAGGATAGTGGCCGAATCTGTCATGTGTATAAGCATGTTGTGGCCCATTCTTGGGTGATTTTTTATTATTGCAAACTCTTCCTTACTCAGCTCGTTTGCGTTTATGAGTATTGAGCGGGGCACTGCAAGCTTCCCAATATCGTGAAGAAGGCCGGCACACCCTACAACGCGCACTTCTCTCTCACTGAGCCCCAGCCCACCTGCTATAAGGGTTGCATATCTACCCACGCGCAGTGAATGGCCACCTGTATATTCATCTTTCTGGCTTAAAGAGTAGATTAAAGCACCCATCTGCACAATGCTTATGCCCTCAACCTCCTTCACAGCATGCACATTGATCATAGACGCTACAGTCTCAGCGATAATGGAGGTATGTCCTATCCTCTTAAAGATGCTTGCCAAATTAGCCGTATTCCTTTGTGCCACTTTGTGCAATGCGGGTTCTGCATTGTAGTGCATGAAATAATTATGTGTGTATGTACTATAAATACTTATCTAAAGCAGAGGCTCTGTAGAAATCCTCATACGACGGATCATTAAGCGTGA
>DYJQ01000051.1 GCA_020723045.1 Candidatus Micrarchaeum sp. | reverse complement strand
GGTGGCATCGGTGTATCCCGCGTCGAGAGCGATTTGGTGGGGAGGTGCGATCGCAGTCCTGTCGATTTTGTGTATTGCCGCGCTGTTTTTCTTCTCAGTGTGCATAAAAAAGAATCGCGACTCAACAACCAAGCCCCATCGCGAACATTTCGATGTGTCTCCATTCAACGAATTTACACCAAACGAAAAAAAGGTCGAGGTTAGCTCTGTTCGGGCGGATGAATTGCCCGCCGATAGAGAAATCACCGACGCCCCTCACATCAAAAACAGGTGTACTGATGGAACCTCATCCCCTTCGGTGGAAGCCACAAACGAACCATCTGCGGAACAACAGTCCTCGCTCAAATCGATCAATCAATTGGTTCTGGAGCAACCTGAAAAAGTTAATATCCAGCCACTAGTTGACTCGCGCGGTGCCTCTAAACCTGAGGTCGTTGCTCAAGAGCCAGCTACTGTTCTCGTGGTCGATGACAGCGAGGTGAACAGAGAACTCCTAGTAAGAATGCTCAAGCTCAAGGGATATCGGGTTGAGTCGCTCTCGGGCGGGGCACTCGCCATGGCGATGCTCGATACACGTGAGTTTGATGTGCTCCTTGTCGATTGCATCATGCCTGACATGGATGGCTACACGCTCGCGCGCGCGATCAGAAATAAGTTTGCAGAGTTGTTTCCCAAAGGTGATGGTCTGCTCACAAAGAGCGCGAACAAAATCGCGAAAACGCCGCTTCTGATTGCAATGAGCCCTTGCCACGACGCTGAGGAAGCGGAGAAATGTGTGCTCGCGGGTTTTGACGGCCTCCTCATCAAGCCATTCACGATGACCTCACTCGATCAAAAAATACAGGAGATGCTCAAACTGAGCCCACGCCCCGGCCGCTGATCAATTATTCCGAGGATTAACGAATATTTATCAGGTTTTAGTAAAAAATTATAAACGTTGGTGGTGCCTCATTATTTTAATATTTATGTATGATTTAATTGAATATATCTAAGAGAATGACGAATTTGGAGAAAATTTCGAAGGAGTTTCCCTATTTGACTTTCTTATGAAACGACAATATTAATTATATCAAAGTGTCGTGGCGGAATCCGTTGGAGGAAATCACAATAACACTAACAGGGTATCCGGTTGACTCAGGCGATTTTCCCAGTAACTATAGGGGCTTAAGATCTGACATATACCCCCGATCGAGGATTATCCGAGTAATTTGATCGATTTTGAGCAACGCTTCTCGATCGAAAAGGCATGTTGCGACTACCTGGCTCAACTTGGATGGGCCGAAGGTTACCGTTGCCCACGGTGCAATTCGGACAAGTCATGGCCAATAGGTAGGGATGGCCTTGTCGAGTGTGCCAGGTGCCAGTACCAGACGACGATCACCGCAGGAACCATGTTTGAGGGAACACAAAAACCCTTGATGCTTTGGTTCCGGGCAATGTGGCTCATCACGAGCCAAAAGAAGGGCATCAGCGCGCTCGCTACCTTGGTGGTGACGAACCTAGCGTCCATGGCCGAGAAATGGAATCAAAGGCCCTCGTTGTGGTCGCCGCGGGAATTGATAGCAAGAAAACGGGGCGAATACGGCTACGACACGTTGCCGATGCATCAGCAGAAAGCCTGATTTCTTTCATCGAGAAGACCATAGAGCCAGGTTCTGAAATTCGTACTGATGGATGACCTTCATTAGAGAGCCTGACATCCAAGGGTTACACGCATAAAGCTACCGTTATGAGCTGCTCTTCCAAACAGACCCATGAAATCATGCCGCGGGTCCATGCCGTGGCATCTCTACTCAAGCGATGGTGGCTTAGAAAACACCAAGGATCAATGAGAGCCGGGCATCTTGACTATTACCTTGATGAATTCACCTTCTGGTTTAACCGAAGGGCTTCTCGCCAGCGAGGGAAGCTCTTCTACCGCCTGGTTCAGCAAGCACTCGAGGTAGAGCCTGTATACTGGGACGATGTCGCTTCGGGGCGAAAAACCAGTGGCAGAAGCGACGAGGAATGACCTGAGTCAACCGGATACCCTGTTCAAGAGAAATAAAAAAAAGGCAGCCGACGGTAATTCCGTCGACTGTCAGTGCCTCATTTCACTCCACCTTAGGGATGTGAGATCTGAACAGTGATAGAATCAGTATAAGTTCCCGGCTCCCACTGATCATTACCACTGGATGCCACGATGACTTTCATATCATACGTGATACCAGCCTTCGGCGTCCTGACCGTGTAGGAATGAGTGTTTCCCGAAGCTTCATTAGTCAAAGTTACACCAGCCTCGCTAGTCCCGAAAACGTACCCATCCGTACTGTCCCCCATCACAAAAGTATAGGGAATAGAATAAACGGTGCTTTCAATCGTGGCTTTCAGGTTGCTTGCATTGGTGGAATAAACGCTGATGGAATAGTTCCTGTAGTTACTGATGAAGGTCGCAGTACCCAAATCCCAAGTTTCGCCGTCCTGATTTAATTCCATATCAGTAAACGAATAATGGGACAAAGAAACTGACAATCGTCCTAAAACTATTCCACTCAGCGAAATACTGCCACTCGTAGCAGCCGAAGCAAATCCTAACACCGCAAGAGCGAAAAGAGACACCAGAGCGAACTTTTTCATCGAGAACTCCTTCGCCACAGCTATTTGCTGTGGACACTTTTTTATTGCGACGGCATATACCGCCAACTTTGATATAAATATAATCGGCACAATGAGTCGATGTCAAGAGTGCGTATTGCCTTAAAATTAATCTAGTCGAAGGGAAATTGATGCCTCATAAGTAAAATCTCTGCCTGAGAGTACCTTAACGCTTGGGGTGCCTAGTGGAGATGACGATTAGAACCCGAAAAGAACTTACCAAAGCGGTAGCTACACGCTATGTCAAAGAAAATCGAAAAGGTATGTTGCGACTACCTGGCTCAACTTGGATGGGCCGAAGGTTACCGTTGCCCACGGTGCAATTCGGACAAGTCATGGCCAATAGGTAGGGATGGCCTTGTCGAGTGTGCCAGGTGCCAGTACCAGACGACGATCACCGCAGGAACCATGTTTGAGGGAACACAAAAACCCTTGATGCTTTGGTTCCGGGCAATGTGGCTCATCACGAGCCAAAAGAAGGGCATCAGCGCGCTCGCTACCTTGGTGGTGACGAACCTAGCGTCCATGGCCGAGAAATGGAATCAAAGGCCCTCGTTGTGGTCGCCGCGGGAATTGATAGCAAGAAAACGGGGCGAATACGGCTACGACACGTTGCCGATGCATCAGCAGAAAGCCTGATTTCTTTCATCGAGAAGACCATAGAGCCAGGTTCTGAAATTCGTACTGATGGATGACCTTCATTAGAGAGCCTGACATCCAAGGGTTACACGCATAAAGCTACCGTTATGAGCTGCTCTTCCAAACAGACCCATGAAATCATGCCGCGGGTCCATGCCGTGGCATCTCTACTCAAGCGATGGTGGCTTAGAAAACACCAAGGATCAATGAGAGCCGGGCATCTTGACTATTACCTTGATGAATTCACCTTCTGGTTTAACCGAAGGGCTTCTCGCCAGCGAGGGAAGCTCTTCTACCGCCTGGTTCAGCAAGCACTCGAGGTAGAGCCTGTATACTGGGACGATGTCGCTTCGGGGCGAAAAACCAGTGGCAGAAGCGACGAGGAATGACCTGAGTCAACCGGATACCCTGTTAACACAAAATGTATCCGTGGGGTACTGACCCTGCGGGCAGGAGATCAAAATGAA
>DYJQ01000050.1 GCA_020723045.1 Candidatus Micrarchaeum sp. | reverse complement strand
ATATTTTTATTATTTCCCCCGTATTCTAAGCCATGATAGATATTGTATTTTTGGATAAGAAAGCGAACTTCAATGGCTACATGCTCATTGAGGGTTTTCCGGGTTATGGCCTTGTCGGCACGATCTCCGTAAACTATCTTATTGAGAAGCTCAATATGGAGCTTGTCGGCTATGTTGAATCGAACCTTTTCCCACCGATCTCTGCAATACACGGCGGTATGCCACTCCCGCCAATGCGGATGTATAAATCCGACAAGTATAAGGTAGTGGCGATAATGTCCGAGTTCATAATGTCAATGAAATCAATCCACTTTGTGGCTAATGCGGTCTATGAATGGTGCCATAAGAATGGTATAAAGAAGATAATCTCACTCGGTGGCATAAGCATACACGGTAAGCAGGATGAGGTATTTGGCATAGCATCTGAACCAAAGGATGTGAAGATGTTCGAGAAGATAGGTGTACTGCCCATAAAAGAGGGTGCAACAACAGGTGTGAATGCACTCCTGCTCACTAAAGCGTCGATGGGCGGCAAAGTCCCAGTTATCTCACTCCTTGCAGAGGCTAAGCCGGATTATATTGACCCGATGGGTGCTGCACTCGTCCTTACATCACTCTCTGATTACTTGGGCATAAGAATAGACACTGAAGAGCTCGTGAAAGAGGCGATGGTAATAGAATCTAAGCTCCGCAACTCACTTAATGCGGCAAGGCAATCCGAAAAGACGTTTAAAGAGCCCGGTGCAGGCCACGAGTCGATGTATGCATAGGTTTTTAGCTGGACCATAACATTTTATTTTATTAAAAATAGCGGTTCAAATAGTATATGTGCAGGGATGGCGGAGCGGTCAAACGCGTTAGACTCAAGTATGCGCGTCGTGCTTTCATTGCAAATGCGCGATGAGAGATCTAATGGCCTAGCGCCTTCGCAGGTTCAAACGAAGGGGGATGTGTCCTCCCCCCTCGCACCTCCAGATAATCCTGCTTTGCAGGATTGCCTGCGGTATGCGTGAAAAACCTGGAAATCCTGCTCCCTGCATTTCTCATTCTTGCTTCTCAGGGGGAGGGTCAGAAGGATATATAGAGAAATTTCTTTTAGATGGAATCAACAGCAATCTGTGTTGGCCCGTGAATCTTTTTATCTCGGTGGAATGTGTAGAGCCTGCCGCTCGCCCCCTCTTTTAACACCTCATCATGCGTTATCACGAACGACTGGCTGATTATTTTGGGCAGTTTTTCCTTAAGGATCTCGCACAGCGATTTTACGCCATTCTCATCAAGGTTGTGCGTGGGCTCGTCAAGGATGAGCATGCTCATCTGCGGTGCAAGCACTATCGAGAGGGCAACACGCAGTGCAAGTGCGGCGGATGCGCGTTCCCCCCCGCTCACATTCCCTTCAACTGCAATCCATTCCCCTCTCCTGCTTGCCATGAGTACATAATCGGACTCGGTAGCATCAAGCCGCACCTTCTCAATATCGCCGTATGGATAGAGTATGCCCCATACCCTTTCCATGACAGCGTTGATTGAGTTGACAAGCTCGCTCCTCAGCACCGCTTGTGTTTCAACAACCGCCTGCTGGAATTCAGAGAGGTTTTTGACGGCAATATGCCTTTTCTTTATTTCATTCTCTCTCTTCTCTATCTCTGCCAGCTGTTTTGAAACAAGCTCAATATTCCTCTCGAGCTGTGGCAGGCCATCATTTGCATTCGCGAGCTTGACCTCGATCTCCCTCTTCCGCACGGTTGCTTGATTGAGTGACTCGGTAATCCTCCTGAGTACATCCTCTTTGTAATCCATTCTCTTAATCTCTTCACCTATCCTGAGCATCTCCCCTCTTTTCTCATCTACTCTTGCTTGGAGTTCTATATCCCTCTCTATCTCCTTGACAAGGCTGGTTTTGCTGACAAGCTCTCTCTCGCATTCAGAAAACCTCTCCTGGCCAGCCCTCAATTCTTTTTCAAGGCTCTCATACCTTACAGTGGCCTCTCTCAGTTTATCCCCGGCATCCCTGTTCTCTTCCAAGAACTTACCTATCTCATCAAGCCTCTTCTTAAGGCTGTCCGCCTCTTCAGCCTTCTTTAGCCGCGCGTTTACCACCGATTGTTTTTGTGTGAGCTCAGCGAGTGCGTGTTCGAGGTCACGGCATTCATCACTAAGTGTGCCAGCACGCGTTTCACCCTCCACCAGCCGTTTCCTCTTCGTCCCTAACTCTTCAAGCTCCTTTTCTATTTCCGCCCTCCTATGTATCCCAGCTTCGACTTCCCTAGCCTCGGCACTCAGCTGGCTTAACTGCCTCTCGCTCTTCTCCAACTCTTTCCTTGAGTTCTCAATTATCTCTTTTTTATTGGAGATGAGCTGTGCCTTCTTCTTAGCATCGAGTGGGCTCTCACAGAGCGGGCATACCCCCCCACCCTCCTCATTAAGTCTCTCAATATATTCCTGTGAAATCTTGATTATCTCGCGGAGTGATGCGCCCCACGAACGCGTATTTTCCTCAAGCTGTCTCTTCTCGTCAAGCACCCGCTGGGTCATTCCCTTAAGCCCCGCAAGCTCTTTCTCTAATACACTGCCCCTCTCAATCTCCTCTTTAAGCTTTTTGCACTCATCCACCACCAGTTCCCATTCCCTCTTTTTCACTGACAATTTCTTGTCAACCTCTCTTGTCTCGTTGCTCAACGATTCTGCTTCTTTCTTTATCTCATCAACATTGCCCGCTTCACCCACTTGTGCGATTCTTTCATTCACTTGTGCATATTCATCTCTCTTGCTCTCAGCCATCTTTATTATGCCCTTTAATTCACCAATCTCTCTTTCTAGCGCAGATTTGGCCGAGTCAAGCATAGTTATTTTTTCTTTTAGCGTCTTTGTTTCTGACTCTAATGCATCGATGGCCCTTCTCTCAGACTCAAGATGTTCTCTCTTATGGCCCTTTATGTTCTTCCCCATCTCATCAACAAATGTCCTGCACTCGATTTCCTTTCGCGACAGCTCCTCAAACGCACTCCTCTTCCGTTCGAGTATATCATGCTCCTGTCTAAACGCCGCATACTCCTGCTCGGTCAACTTCATGTCATGCTTGAGTGTTTCAATATCACTTTTCACAGATGCCAGCCGTTCATCACCCGCACGCTTTTCATCAAGCAGTTGTGTCTTGTCGTACGCGTCAAGCAGTTTTGCCTTCTCCTCCGCCTCTTTCGAGAGGCGGTTGGCTAGTTTTGTGGCATTTGTTCTTGCAAGCTCAAACCTGTCAATCCCTATCAATTCATCAATCTGTTTTTTTCTGTCCGTAGGGTTGAGTGAGAGGAAATAATCGAGCGAGTTCTGCTCTGCATACACGGCCTTGGTGAAGAGGTCATAATCAACACCCAATATGTGCTCAGCCATCCTTGTGACCGCATCGCTCTTCACATCAATGAGCTTCCCGCCCTCTCTCAACTCCGCATCGCCTTTCCCATCCTTGATTGTGCGAATGAATGTGTATTCCTTCCCCTCCTTTTCAACTACAACCTCAATCCGTGCGCTAGTGCCACTGCTGTTATTCGATACTATCTGGCCCAGTTTTACACGTCTTCGTGCGAGTGCAGGAAACGTGCCGTAGAACGCAAAGCACATCGCCTCTAAAACAGAGCTCTTTCCAGAGCCCATTATGCCAACAAGCATATTCGTTCCTTTCGAGAATTCGAGTGCAGTCTCCTTATGAGACCTCCAGTTGTAAAGCCGTACGCTTTTTATCATTGCGGTCATAACGCCCTAAATTAGGGCCCTGATGTTTTTTATTTGTATTCCGGGTTTTAGACTCTTCTGCAAATGTTAGAGAAACAGCAATCGCGGCAGCGCTTTTGATATTTCACTGGCATCGGCATGATTTCAGTTTTTATCATTGTGTTTATTGTATTGATAA
>DYJQ01000049.1:1895-5069 GCA_020723045.1 Candidatus Micrarchaeum sp. | reverse complement strand
AAGAAAATCTATTGTGAGCGGGTACATTACATAGAATGCAAGGAATATTGCTATGAGTGCATTACCGCCGTTGCGCGTCACCTTGAATGCACGCAGTAAAACACCCACAGGAAGGATTATGGATTTGCCTGCGCTCCCTATCAACTCGAGCAGTTGTATGTGAAATTGTATGTTTACAAAAGAGATGCCAAGGTATGACTGAAAGAGAGATATTGTAGAAATGAGGGGTGTAAATAATGAGAAGGGACGGATGCCCATCCATGTATTTTGTATAACCTCCTCCAGATTGTTAAGGCGTGATGTTGAGCCGGATTTAAGATTCAATAAAGTTCCAATGTTAATCTGTATTCCTAATGATGCAGAGAGGGATAATACCGAAATTGACCCCGTAAGCCCTTTGTAGGTTTCCATGCCATCATCATAATAGCCCTCCACCGTCTCTCTCGCATTATCCAGTATTGTGTCAAAATTGATGGCATTTAGGGTTCCAAATATTATGAGCGTGAAGAGAAGGGATTGCAACTCCATCATACTGATTGCTTTCATCTCTTCTATGTGAAATATCTGGGAGACAAGGTATTTTATCACTGAGAGCATGTATGCTATCAATATGCCGTATACAGCAAATGCGGTCCAAGTCATAACCTCGGCCATCGTATCAACCCTGCAATATGTGAATGTTCTCAGTAAATGCACTTCTTACCATCATATCAACCTCGAGAGGCCCGGAATGTCATGGTCGCCACCGAGAAGCGGCGAGAGGCCCTTTACAAACGCAAGTAAGAGATAGAGATTGATGAGAGGGAAGGCTATCGCAACTATGAGATAGCGCGATAACAAATCAAAATATCCAACACACCCCTTCCCCTCATTTTTACACCCAAGATCCGAGAAGAGATCGTCTGGAGTTATGTCGGGAGTAAGAAGAGAAATTCTAAACAAAATTGCTCCGAAAACTGTGTCTATTCCTAACCGTAGCCCGTTTGCCCTCTCACTGACGGCAAATGGATTGCCCGTAGCAAGTATCTTGAGCGCCCCCACTGCACCTAGAGATACCAACAGTAATCCGTTCTGTATAAGCTCGGGAATGGAACTACTCTCCTTAATTATATCAGTTGTATCTTTTTTATCAAACACCCTTTTGAATGGGTTTATATCAATCGTGTACCAACCGAGCATGTAGAGGAATGGAAGCACTAGCATGAGCCCTATCCCCAGAGCGATTAGAAGGCCGCCCGCCTTGCGCAGGAACCAAATGCATCTGAAGAGGATGCCTAACAAGAGTATCTTTTCACCAAGACCGCCCGGCCCCACTATGATGAGTATGGCCTCCTGGAACTTAATCATCATGAGCATTTTAACCGTGAGTTCGGACATGTTCTGGAGTACTGTTATTATTACTGCATGAAATGGATAAGAAGCCCCAAAAGAAATGCCAAATGGGTCTATGACAACTGGAGCAATCGTAAGGGAAAATCCCATAGAGTCCATTGAATTATAAGCAAACAACCCGTGAAGGATCGTATTGAGTATTTCGCCAAGACGCTCGTATACCAAGCCAGGGTATGCACGCGCCACGAAATTAGCGCGGTCCTCTGCTTTCTCCGGTGGTGGGAGACGTTCTTCATTTTCTCCATTGCACTTTTTAGATATCGACCATCTGTATGATTCATTATTAAAGCACGCAAATTGTGCCACTGAGAGATTCTCACCCGTCTCCATCTTGGAGACCATATCCGAAAGAGCACTGTCTGCTATCGCCACCACTCCAAAATAAGTGGCAATGAGTATGAGCGTAAACACTGCCTGCATTATCTCGTTACGGCCCCATGCTTTGAGCTCGCCTGATGCAGTGGCGCCAGCGAAGATGTATGCGAGTGCGGCTATTAAGAGCTGTATTGTTACGAGAATGCCTGCGGCCACACGCACATCAGGTGGTGTGAGTTTAAGCTCTTGTGTTGTTGTGCATATGCCCTTACTCTCACCTTTAAATATACCTTTACATACATCCTCAATACCACCGCTTGCAATATTGATTAGCGCGAAAAACACGAGAATCACGAGCAGTGAATGGATATACCAAGGCTTCATCACGGCTGAACAACCCCCTCAAGGAAATCTGTTGAAAATACCTGGAATAATGCCTGTGCGGCCACTATTGACATCAGAAGGCCGAGCATGGGCAGGAAGTGCGCATATACACCGTATGCGGCAAGGCGCGTTATCGCCCCGAATGCCTCAGCCGCACCCCCAAAGTGAAGGTACTCGCCCGGTCCCATCGAGTCTATTATGATCTCCAGCTTGAACACCTCTCCCTTCGTCTCCTTGTAAATTGCATCAGCGAGCACGTATGACATCGGAAAGAGGAAATAAAACGCAAACCCCATGGCAATGAGATATGCACCAGCCGCCCGTGTATAAGGAAAGAGTTTGAGCACGAACCCTGCGGGCACAACCATCGTGAAGGCCACATCTTCTATGAGCATCAGCACGAGCTTCTGCATCATCAGGCCTGCTGCAAACGGCATTGTAAAGTATGAGACGAGGTCTAGTTGGTCTGAAGTGTATGTGTTGCCCGCATCCCACGTAATACATCCTCCCATTGTGCATTCGGAGTATCCAACTATCTTATATGCACCCTTTCTCACATCTTTCGATATCTCCCAGATGAAGGCCACATCTGTTGGGATGAGATTGTTTGAAAACTTTGATAGGTACTCACCAGCCACCTGGAATGGATCCTGCCCCTCAGTGAGCGAGAGTGATGACATGCACAGCAATTCTGAGATGCCAAACATCAAAAACACAAGCCCATAGGAAACAAACGTTGCATACATCTCGGTCTTTGCCCACGCCTCGCCCTCAGGCTTGTTTATGAGACGTGAGAGCATGAAGACGATGGATAGGCCGATCCATATCACTATGAATAGCAGTGTGATGGTCGGGAACCAACCAACATATCCTGCAATGTCCATCGCACAGAAAGCCATCTCTACCACTATTCCCTTACAGGAAATAAAGCATGTTCACTATCGCCTCATCACCACCAAACATGGTGAGCATCGACCGTATCCCCAATAATGTAAACATAAACGTAAATACAGGAGTAAAGAACGCAAATGCATACAACACTGAGTAGCCTGCAATATACTCGAGTATAGACTCTGTCATCGA
>DYJQ01000049.1:0-1795 GCA_020723045.1 Candidatus Micrarchaeum sp. | reverse complement strand
AATCCATAAGAGAAATGGCAAATGTCCCAACTCCTCTTCCTATAATCTCATTCAACGCACACAAACCTGGAGAGTAGTAGGTCAAGTGGCAGGTGGAAGACATCATAAGGCCGAGGCCCAGTGGATAGAATATGTACGCACCCACAAATATGGCCAGCAGGGATGAGCCGAGCTTGCGTGTTATTGGGAATGCGCGGAGCACGAGACCGAACGGTACCATGAACGTCAGGAACGTATCACGTATAACTATGAGAACTACGTACTGGGCAATCACGGCAAACAGCCCTCCCACCGCAACCGTCTGGAGTACCGTCAATGGGTCGAGCACGTAGGAGAAGAACAACAAGGGGCTTGCATCTACATAAGAGGTCAGTTTACCCATTCCCAACACATCAAAAGTTGCAGAAGGATTGTACGATAGCCAGGCGAGAAGGCTGGAGTACGCGTGCATACCTGCAATCTTCATTACGAGGTCCATTGCTATGCCCACCATGCCTGCGGCTGCAGTACTCATGTTATCTATGCTCGTGCCAAGCCCAAACCTCCCTAGCGCTTCCAGTATATTATCAAAGATGCCTACCAGCGCAAGTATGGATGCAGCCATTATGGTTGATATGAACGCCTCGTGCAACTCAACCTTGCTCCACTCTTCCAGATGGCGCGATTGGAACACCTTGGAGGCCATGTATGCAAGCGCCACGATAAGGTATGCTAGGGTAAGTGCGATGGGCACGCCAAGAGATTCAACACTCGTGGCAAATGATGGGTCCGCCATATTGCACATATCCACACAAACACATATAAAAATAAAATCTAACCCGCCAGCAGGTAAACATACATATAAAAATCATAATGCCAAATAGGTAAGTATGAGACCGTATGCAGTCGCGCTATACATCATAACCGCCCTGCTCATCATTGGTAGTACGTGCCTCCTCTCCAAGATACCCACTTCGCTGACTGCATACTCACGTCTTGATGAGGATAGCGGTGTGCTTTACATCACTGCAGTGCTCAATTATATCGACCCCGCAAACGGTGGGGCGCACCCGCTTCCAAACCTACCAGTAAAGATTAACATTACATATACCTCTGCAGATGAGGCAGAGCCGCAGAACATCATCTCTCAAGTGATAACAGATAGCAATGGCAGGATAAAGTATACAAAGGCGCTCAAGACACCCAAAAAGTACGAAGCAAAGATTGTGTTTGAGGGAAGCCCCCAGTTTGAGAGGGCAGAAGCGACTAGCGGTGTGAAGAGCAGTATGATAACACAGGCGGACTTGCCGCCCGGTGTTGACCTTATCACGTGCTGGCCGCTGTTCCTCGCGCTTGGACTGTTAGGTGCGGCTGCATATTATTCTGGAAGGAACCCATTCGGTATTATAGATACAGGTGCGCGTGGCGGGTTCAGGATGAAACGGCGCTCTGTAAAACAGTTTTTTGTACATAGAGGGTGGATGGCCTTATTGCGGGACATTGGCGTAACAATGAATGTGGTGGGAACGTTGCTTAGTCCAAAAAGGAATGATGCTGAAAAACAAGAAGAGACAAAAAAAGAGGAGCATCAGAAAGAAGGTGCCAAAGAACAACAGAAAACACCACCTAAGAAGGGTTCCCCACCGAGTGGTGCGGGTGCACCGGGAACACAATCTTCAGGGAGTAAAAAGAAGGGTTCCCCATCGAGTGGTGCGGGTGCACGGGGACAAAAAACAGCACTGGAGCAGAAACCTGAAGCGAGTGTAGGCCGCAATAAATGGGGAACATGGCTTTCTGTAGTTGGCAATATCCTACT
>DYJQ01000005.1:20035-29742 GCA_020723045.1 Candidatus Micrarchaeum sp. | reverse complement strand
GCCAAAGAAAGCTCGCAAAGAAAGGCTGTTGCTTTCTTTGGGGATGCCAAAGAAACTCGCAAAGAAGATTAGAAAAAGCCTAGGATCCGGGTTCAAATCCCGGCCGCCGCACTATTTTTTATGCACTAGAACCATATTTTGTGCTAGAGTGAATCCAATAACTGCATATCCTCTTTAGCAATCCTCATACTATCTGCGGCCGACTTTATTATGCACGAATCTGCCTCTGCCCTGCTCAGCACTGGGTTATATTTTGCATGCATGAGTATGCGTTCGCTAGGTATCCTCCCGACCACTCTATTGAGCAAATGTAGTGTCTCTTCATCGAGCATATAACAGAGTGCTTCCACAAGCCTTCTGTTGTATTCAGCAACCTCTGTCGAGTGCCTTGTGGCGATTGCATACTTTATGAATTTCATGATTGAGGTATAGCTGGGCAGGGTGAGCACCCCTCTCTTCCTGTCATATTGCGGGTATATGACATTACTATCCAGATGCAAGTATCCCTTCAACACTACCTCCCATTATCTTATACTCGAGCGCCTGTCTTGCGCCACTACCGTTCTGTATTGTTTTTGGGTATGCATATGGGTGTGCGATACACAGCCAGTGCATTGCTATCTCAGAATTCTGCCCCAGCGATTCCGGATAACCGTAGAGGCTAAACCTCTCTAACATATACCTGCTCAAGCCTAACGTGAAGCCATACGTATTGAATGGCGATGAGTTGTTGTTTAGGTCGACTGTAAGGCGGTTCATATTCACAGCCCCATCTTTGACCATAGCCCAGTATTTCATATACGCCGCATGCCCGTAAAGCACATATTGCTGTTCCGGCCCAAAATGAGGGTTAAGTGAATACATAAGCATTATTCTGCTCGAAACGCCACCAGTGTCTATAGCTGCAATTTCACTATTTCTTTTCAGCACCCCCTCCCTCCTCTGGGAGCGCTGTTATGGGTACGTATGGTGAGACCGCGGTGTGTGTTATGAATAGAGGGCTGATTGCATAGAGCACTTTTTCCAATAACATCACGCGCTGAAAATCTGTGGCAACATACCGCCTAGAGCCGTTGGGCTCATCAACTTCCTGAAGCAGGGGCTTGCCGTTCATGCTAACACCTGAGAGGTCAAGGTTCACATGCAGTCCCGTATTGAACGTTGTAGAGTTGCGGATGAATTCAAGGTACTCCATATCATTTTGAGCATTCAGCCCAAATGTTTGCTTAGCGTCTGCACTCATGTTCTTGAATAGGTTTATGAGGAACGGGAGCATCTTTGCTCTTTTTGAGCCGTCCTCAGCGGCATCCATTATATGGCCTGCTGTGTGATTTTTGGAGGTATCATATTCATTAAGGCACGTCTCGTTGAATGGCAGGATGATGCCGTCTTCCCGTGCATAGTCTGAGAGTGCAATAATGCCCCTGAGCATCTCCCTTGCCGCTTCAAGCGGTTCCCTCTTCTCCTCGTTCTTAACCTCCACTTGTCTATAACCAGCCTCAATATCATGCTTCAGTGAGTATGATGTCTTTTTTCGAAGTTTTTAAGTCTGCAGCAGTACTTTCTAATTCAATACCTATCTTCACTTCATTAGCTCCGGCCACGCATTATTTTAGCCTATAGCAAGTATAAAATATTTTGCAACGATAAGCCGCGCGACAAAAAACAGATCATTTCTTCTTTTTCGCTGCGATGACATAAAAACTTCAGCAGGATTATACCGCGTCAGAGAAAAAAGGCTGTGAAATAAAGCAAAATCAAACAAGGCTTATCTCTATGTGCACAGTGTCGGGAACACGGACGCGCATTATCTGTTTGAGGACCCTCTCATCCCCATCCACAAAAATCATCCTTTTGTGGATGCGCATCTCCCACCGCTCATATGTATCCGAGCCGTCACCACACGGTGTCCTCCTCACGGGAAGGATAAGCCGTTTGCGTGGGAGTGGGATGGGGCCACGTACTGGGATGCCTCCCATCTTCGCAATGTCAACTATCTGTTTGGCAACCCCATTAACCTCATCGTACGATTTTCCCACAAGTTTTATGCGCGCTGATACCATGAAACCACACTTTGCATATTTTCACTATTTCCAATAATTTTTATAATCTAAGCCTTTTTCTGCATCTCCTTGACATCCAGCACGACGCCCGCAGCGACGGTCTGGCCCATATCACGGATTGCAAACCTGCCGAGTGCCGGGAAGTCAGAATACTTCTCGATCACGATTGGCTTGAGAGGCTTCACCTTGACCACGGCCACATCACCAGTCTTAAGGAAGTCCGGCTTGCCCGCAGACTGCCCACTCTTTGGATCCTTCTTCTCGACAAGCTCTACGAACTGGCCCGCAAACTGTGCGGTGTGTATGTGGAATACAGGTGTATACCCTACTGAAATCGCTGTGGGGTGCTGTAGGACCACGATTTGTGCAGTAAACTCCTCCGCAACCTTCGGTGGCATGTTGGGGTCGCCTACCACATCGCCCCTCTTCATATCCTTCTTTTCTATGCCTTTGATGTTGAACCCAATGTTATCGCCGGGCTGTGCCTGTGGCAACTCCTGGTGGTGCATCTCAATCTTCTTTACTTCACCCTTGGCACCTGAGGGCATCACAACCACAGCCATGTTTGGCTTGAGTATGCCTGCCTCAACCCTGCCTACGGGCACCGTGCCATGACCCGTGATGGTGAATACATCCTGTACAGGTATCCTGAGCGGTTTATCGATAGGCTTGGGCGGTACATTGAATTCATCGAGCGTCTGTACTATCGTCGGTCCTGTATACCATGCCATGTTGGTTGACTTTTCGGCTATGTTGTCGCCGTTATATGCTGAAATAGGGATAACCTTGATTGCATCAGTCTTGTAGCCTATACTCTTAAGCAGGTTTGTTATCTGCACCTTGACATCCTCATATTTGACGCGGTCGTAATTGACTGCATCCATCTTATTCATCGCAACAACCAGCTGGTTTATACCGAGTACCTTAGCGAGGAACGCATGCTCCTTTGTCTGGGGTTGCACACCATCTTTTACAGAGACAACCAGCACTGCCGCGTCTGCCTGTGACGCACCCGTAATCATATTCTTGACGAAGTCCCTGTGCCCGGGCGCATCGATGATTGTGAAGAAATATTTTGCGGTCTTGAACTCCTTGTGCGAGACGTCAATAGTAACACCACGCTCTCTCTCCTCTTTCTGCGTGTCCATCACGAACGCAAATTCAAATGTGGGTTTACCTATTCTCTCTGCCTCCTCCTTGAGCTTCCTCATCTCCTGCTCAGGGATTGCGCCCGTGTCAAACAGAAGACGGCCCACGGTAGTAGACTTGCCCGCATCCACGTGTCCTATAAAGACAATGTTCATATGCTGAAGTTCCGCCATTCATATACACCTCAATAATTGGGTAGTTATTTAAAATGAGTTAATCTTTAAAATCTTTTTTACACGCTTAAAGTTTTCATAGCCGCCACATACTGGATGGCCCTTTACAATTTGTCATCATTGCAATTGTATATATCAACCCACGGTGCCTTGAGATGGCGGCCATCATCCAGAAGTATCTTATCTATATGCCCCATGCTCTCTTCTATCTGCCCATTCGTGAGCACTTCATATATCTCCGTCCGTTTTCCATTGTACCTGCGCAGGGCCTTCATAGTACAGTAATCCAGCAATTCTGAGTATACGTTTGACTTGATTTTGTTATCATCATAACCCCTGCCCTTAAGCCTATTTTCAAGTGTTTTGATAGGTGTCCTAAGTACGATTATCTTATCAAGCGGCAACTCAATCTCGCATACCAGATGGCTCTCGAGGATGCAATTCTCCGGAATAGTTTGGAGCTCTCTCTTGAGTGCGATTAGGTTGACTATTTTCGCATCATCAGCCGGGTCTATTGATGTCCACAGCTTTTTTTCATTAATAAGTTTTGTAATGTCCACTATTGGTATGATATACTTTTCAGAGATGCGTTTTGCGAGGGTGCTTTTTCCAGTTCCAGGTACGCCTGTAATCCCTATCCTCATCAATTATAAATTACTTAGTGTGTTGTTATAAATTTTCCTATTTGCTCTTGTAGAGAGTGCGGATTGAATATCCCACATCAAACGAGACAATGTATACAAAACAAACCCAGGTGATAGGCAACAGCCCCAACGCAAACATGGGTGAAATTATCCTCATTTCTGTGATTCTTCCTGCAAGGCCCTTGAGCTTTTTGCTGTACTCATGCATTACCTCATCTGCAAACGCCGCGATTGCAAACCCCGCGAGGATTGCGAGGTTGATGGAGTTTATGCTGTATATGGCAAATGCCATTATAATAAATAGGGCTATAATGTGCTCCATTCTGTCAATCTTGCCAGCGAACACATTGCCAATAGTTATACCAACTATCAGCGATGCCAATTCTGGTGCAAGAAGGCCACCCACAACTATTGCAAGGCCGTATATTATGCCGTATACAGCGCCAATAATCCTTCTCCGTTCTTTTTTCTCCGAGTACTTATCAGCCAATTTGGTCAAAAACCCGGCAATCAATGCAAAGATGACAAATATCATGATTATCACAAGCCATTATAGTGATGAATATATCATCGAACGCATGATGAGCTTTGCAACTGCGGCATCACATGCGTGCAGGCCCTCGCGCGGGCTCAATTCAACAAAATCCATTCCGATAACGTTCTTATCAGCGCACACGCTCCTTAGTATGGAATTTGCTTCAAGCCAGTTTATGCCACCCTGCTCGGGAGTACCGGTCGCGGGCATGATTGACGGGTCGAGGACATCAACATCAAACGTTATGTATACATCATCACTAAGGCCATCAAGTATTGCACCAATATCATGCGGGCTTACGATTATGTTCCCAAAGCTCTTTACATTCTCAATATCCTCTTCGCACCCGCTCCTTATTCCCGTGTGTACTACCTTGTGGTTTTTACTTGCCCCATAGAGTGCCGATGCATGACTATTCGGGTTGCCTCTGTATTCAGCCCTCATGTCAAGGTGTGCATCCATATGCAGTATTGAGACATCTTTTGGCAGCATTGTAAGTATAGGTATTGATATGCTGTGGTCCCCGCCTATTGAGATCGGGATTTTTCCATCGTTCATGATTTGCTCAATCTTAGGTCTTATCTCGCCAAACTGTACTGGTGCGATGGTACAGTACTTAATATCTCCCATGCTAAACCCTAACTCAAGGTCATAATACTCAACCTCTTGTGATGCGCGGAGGACGGCCGCTGGGCCCTTTGATGTGCCGCCAATCCAGCTCGCCCCCTGCTCGTACGGTATCGGCACAATGACAAAATCCGCATCATCATATGTAGCAGTGCCCGGCCCCATAAACTCATCATACTTTATATTTACACTTCCATTCTCGCCATATTCCATAATAATGTTTAGTTGAGATAATAATTTATATGCCGAGGGATGTGCGCGCACTCATCGCACTACAAAAGAAGCTTGCAAACAAGGCGGTATTGAAAAATAGTGTAAAGCATATACGCACTGTTGCTGGGGTGGATATGGCTTATGCAGAGAAAAAGAGTGCCGCCGCAATCGTTGTGTGCGATTATAAGAGCATGAAGGTTATTGAGACGAAAACATATGTTGGCCGGGTTATGTTTCCATACATCCCGGGCCTACTGAGTTTCAGGGAACTGCCTGCAATAAAGAGGGTTTTCGCGAAGTTAAAGCACAGGCCGGATATACTCCTCATTAATGGGAATGGCATACTGCATATGCGCTATTTTGGTATTGCATCGCATGCAGGTGTTGTGCTCGATGTGCCGGCGATAGGCGTTGTGCAAAACTTGTTGTGCGGCGAAGTAAAGAACCGGTACGTGTATTACAAAGGCAGGGTTGTGGGTTATAGATATACGCGGCGGGGCTATGCACCCATCTACATATCACCGGGCCATAAAGTCTCGCTCCGCGGTTCAATCTCAATCGTAAAAAAGTGTATGCGCGAGCACAAGCTTCCCGAGCCGCTGTACATTGCGGACAGGTTGTCAAAAGATATTGCAAGAAAAGAAAAATACAAACTAAATGCACACTATTAAAGGGAAAACTAATTGTAGGCCTTAATCTATGCCATGCTTTCAGTGTGCTTTACAACAAAAAACGCTAGCATGAATATTACTAGTAAGAGGGGGATTAGACCGCATATGGCTTTCTGAGCGTTGTTCGCGCCCGTTAGCCTCTCCTCCTTTTGTTTTACCGTCGTACTAATGTTCGCAGGTTTTTCAGGAGTTTTTTCTTCTTTTTCACTTTCAGTCGTTTTTCTGTATACCTGAACATTCACAATCAGCGAGCCCGCATTATTCTCTCGTGGTGTTGTGTCGTACATGCCTATGTATAGCCAGCCATCCGCAGGCGCATAACCCTCCCAGTACGTGCCAATCTCAAACAAACCCCCATCATCAATTCTTCCGATAAGCTTGCCCAGGGGTATGCCGAATACCGTATTCGTCAACCCATTCGGCCCAACCTCAAACTGCGGTCTCGGGTCATACCTCCACGTACCGTTTGCCATCATTATAATGTAATCACCAGTAGTTGCGTATACAGTGGAGTTTGTCCATTCAGTATTTGCCGGGACTTCAACATTAATACCTTTTATTAAGGTGTAGTCTTGTGGTATTGAAGCAGCATAACTATTAACTAATACAGCCAGCAACAATAGTGCACTAATCCATCTCATGACACTCATTTGCATGCAAACTATTTTAATGCAAAGTATAGCCGTTTATTGTTTGCACCGCGGTTATCGAGTTTTATGACTTCTATCGTTCCAATCTCGCGCGTATTCCTGACGTGCGGCCCGCCATCCGCTTGTATATCCACACCCGGGATCTCAACGATCCGTAGCACACTGATATTTGGAGGGAATGCACCAGCCAGTTTGACAATCCCATCTATCTTAAATGCTTCCTCACGTGGCAGTTCATATATCCTCAGTTCAATCCCCTTTGCAATCTCTTCATTGGCCTTGTCAACGTACATAGCCATTCTCTCCCTATCAAACTCAGGCATGCTGAAATCAAACCTGCTCTTATCAGCATCTACCTGATTGCCTGTTATAAGGAATGCATTATTCTCTCTAAAGAAGACGCTTGCGAGTATGTGGGCGGCAGTATGCATTCTCATATGCTTATATCTCCTGTCCCAATCAAGCATACAATGCACTCCATCATCTGCTGCAAGCCCCTTGGCATCAACCTCTACCACTGCAACACCATCGGCCTTTCTTACTGATTTGACTGCAAACTCTCTGTTATCGCTTTTTCTGATTATCTTTCCCGTATCATAAGGAACACCGCCACCCTGTGGATAGAATAAAACCTTATCAAGAACAATGAACTTATCCTCTCTGACTTCCAAAACACGTGCGTCGCACTCTCTGCAATAGGAGTCATTTAAATAGACCAATTCCTGCTGCATGTTATCACCCACCATCTCTCTTCACCTTCTTTATGCCAAACCACCATGAGTCTGGGTCCATCTTTGCAAGCACTCTTCCCCATCTCTTCGCTGTGGTGGTCTTAAGCATGCTCTGTGCCCTTATGATCCATTCCCTTGCGTTCTTATATCCTTTAAATTCGTACTCACGCGCAGTCATAAGGACCTCGAGTAAATCCGCATCCTTGCATACAACACCTATCCTTTTATCCTTGGCGTGGTAGTATGCCTCCATCACTTTCTCTTTTTTGTATGCGTCGAGCCTTCCCAGCATATCATCAAATGCCTTTTTTTCTGCATCCTTCCTATTAGTAAAATACATGGCGGTTATCTTGTTTATATCCATAATTCTTATCTCACCCAAATCGTGGAACAGCATTGCGACCGCGCATTTGTACGGGTCTACATCTTCCTCAATCGCAAGCAGGTATGCAATTAATGAAGCCCTGAAAGAGTGCTCTGCAACGTTCTCCGATTGGTCAACGTGTAGGTATGCCCACCCGCTCCGCGGTGTGTACCTCAGCATGCCGGTTTCATAGAGAAACTTCATCTGCTCGAACATGCTCTTCTTTCCGCTTTTTTCGATCGAGTTAACAATGCCTACAACATTTTCATAATTTGCAACCCAGAAACCATTTTCAGCAGCATAATCTGCCAGTCTTCCCTTAGGGTTTATCGCAATAGGGTATGCAACACTCTCAAGGAGAGGGAGGTCATGTATAGTATCTCCAAGCGCGAATGATACCGAGGTATCAACTTCGTGCGACATTATGATCTCCCTTACAATATTTTCCTTGCCTTTCTCAGCTAGGTGCATAGTACTCTCAATCGCCCCTGTGTATTTCCCGTTTTTTATCTCGAGCTCGGTGCAGTAAAATTCCTTTATGCCAAGGTCCTTCATCACAAGGTCGACAGGGATACGCGGCGATGCGGTTACCGCAATTACAACATACCCATTTTTCATGAAATGCGCGAGGAGTTGGCGTGAGTGCTCCGGGATACCTTTTCTGAACCCTCCAAGAAACTGCCTTGCCAGCTTCTCGAGGTCGCTCACTTTTTTATCGCACACCATCTGGCCGTACAGCACCACCCATTCGCGTGTGAAATTAACATGGTCGATTAGGCCGTGCCTGTACGCTTCCACAAGGTCCTCGTGCTGTTCAAACAGGCCGTTCCTTATGTACTTGTTCGCACCGAGGAACCGCACCCATGATATGCCAACATAATCGCAAAGCGTCCCATCAATATCAGTTATAACTGCCTTTATCATAGTATACCATCTATATCGCGTTTACTGTTTTACAGCGATCTTTCCAAACTTCATGTACGGCCTATCGGTCGGCGTTTCCAGCCTTTCAAAATACACCTGCGAAACCCGCTCCCCTGCATAGAGCTTGAGGGTGAATGGCGAGAGGTTTGCAATCTCAAGTATCTGGTGGTTGCTGGAACCGGGCTGTACCACAGCGCTTGTCACATGTACTGTCATACCCAGCCTTGCAAACCTACTCCTGCCACCCAAGATGCCTATGATGTCGTTTGAAATCGAGATCTTCTCTGCGGTCTTAGCAAGACAAAACTCGCGCGGCCTTAGTATTACACTCTTCGCCCGTACCACTTTGAGGAATTTATGGGGGTCGGTTGAAGACCTCACATCAATATCCCCCTTAACCTTTCGTGGTATGTAAAACTCATCTGAAAGTGCCAAGTCATAAGATGCCTGGTTTAGGAACTTTTGGTCGAATGGCTGTATTGAAATTGCGCCCCTCTTTATTTCACGCAGTATATCTACATTTGAGAGGTACATCACAGCACCTTTAGGCAATCTTCTCAATCTTACCCATCTTGCCTGAAGAGATCTGTTTCGTGCCTTTGAACTCCGATACCCACCCATTCGTTATCTTGACCTTGTCGCCAACCTTGAATTTGCCTGCATCATCATTCCACAGTGTGAGTTTGATGTTGCCGCTGTCATCCTTCAGCGTACCGGATGCGACTTTCATTTTCACGCCATACTTGTTTATCACATCGCGTGCATCCTCGAGGTCTATTATCTCGCCACTTACCTCTCCGTTTACAGAACCCACTTTCAACTCTGAAATCTTCATTACTAAACACCCGTTGTGAAATTAAAGAGAAAACATTAAAAAGAGTTTGGTTAGTTGCTTTCCACTATTATGGCGAGACGCTTACCTTTGCAGTGTACGAGCCCTTAATAGTCTTCTCTATTGCATCC
>DYJQ01000005.1:0-19935 GCA_020723045.1 Candidatus Micrarchaeum sp. | reverse complement strand
CGAGACGCTTACCTTTGCAGTGTACGAGCCCTTAATAGTCTTCTCTATTGCATCCTGAACATCTTCCTTGTATTTCACGAACACCTCGCCGCTTGAGATCTCTCCAATCTGTCTCCCATTGAAGCCCGCAATTGTGCAGTAAAAATTTGCGCTCGCACCTGGTGAGAGTTTCTGTGGTGTTCCTTTGAATAGCCCATCCTCAATCGTCGTTCCAGTGCCGGGTGCGCATGCCACATTAACCTCAGCCTGGACTGCCTGCTGGTTGGTTATCTTAAGCGTCAGCTTTCCGTTGCCGTCAAGTGCCATAACTTTGCACTCCCAGCCGATCGGTAGATTACAGGTATCTTGTATCCTGCTCTGCGGGTTTAGCACGCCAAGGTAAAGGAGTGCACCTAAGACGAGCACTATAACCAAGAGCGCCCATCCATAAGTCATCAGGTATTCCATTGCTGCCTGTCCACGTCTAACTTCCATAAATACACCGTTAATTAATTTACTGGCAAACTTTAAAAATATAAAACCCCCTAAAAATGGCATGCATAAGAAAGAGTGGGCACGTAGGTTCAAGGGGGTACTGGCCGTAACTGCGGTTGCATTCTATTCATTTCTTTCACGGCCTGTTCTTGCCGATGATTACAATGCATGTAAGTACATTGAAGCCAGCAAACGTGTTGAATATACAGTTAACAGCAAAACCAGTTCTGCAAGTGTCTCCGATGTTGTGGGGAGGTTTGGAAAGCCAATTGAGGTAAGTTGTAGTGAGAAGTACACAGTATTGCTTCTTGAGAGGGCCATCGTGCGTGTTGCTGGAGGGAAGCGCGTGCTGAATACTGGCGAGTCAACAATCATTGATGAGCCTACAGGCAGAATAAAGGTGGCGGACTTCATGGAGTATGACGGCCTGTTTGGCCCGGAATGTGCAAAGAAGGGGAAGGTTATGTGGGGGAAGGTTGCAGTGGTGATTACGGAGAGCGGCCAGCTTCAAGTATACAAGGGATTGCAGGGGAAGAGTATCGCGCATGTCCAGACCTCTATCAATCTTAATGAATTCAACCCAAGCATTTTGCAGATCAATATCTCAGGCAGTGAGTATGATACTACTGTTGAGTTGAAAGCAGGCAAGAACACGTTCAAGGTGCGAATAATAGGTGTGGTGAAAGACCAGATAAAAATAATTGAAAATTAGATTTTTAGATTTTTTTTGCAACAGCAAACAGGCCGACAAGCAACGCAACCAGAATTGCACCTGCGGGGCATATGCCTTTCTGTTGTTGTGCGCCAGCACCCTCCTCCTCTTCCTGCTTGCCATTCAAATTTGTATTATTTTTGATTGTGCTTGCAATCTCTTCACTGACATTGTTGATGTTTTTTTCTACAATCTCTTCAACGCTTTCATTCTCTTTCGGTAGCTGGGTAGGCGGGCAGATTGTGGTGGCTATGCTGTCTTCCGTTGCACCAGCCTCCTGCTCGAGCACAATGATATCGTTTGATAAACCTTGGAAGCTGCACTTTGCAAGCATCTTTTCGAGGGTGTCCAGTCTGTTTTTGTAATTGCTGATTTTGGTTGCATAATCCTTATTCCCGCAGCATGTGCATGCGGATAGTGCCGCTTCCGCATCTGAAATCACATCGGCCGCAGAACTCAAACGTGCAATCATCTCGTTCTCTACATTAAAATCATTATGCTTTATCATTATCGGCAGGTTATATGTGAACTCCTTCCCATTCTCCCTGCACACACCCCTAAACCGTATCCACTCATCCTTTGTAATGGTGCCGTTGCCCTTTCCGCCGAACAACATATCAACTTTGATATCGCAGTTATCCCTTGTTGTTATGGTGCACTGGCTTTCACCAGTAATGTACTCCTCAGAAGCGAACTCATAGTATGTATAATAAATGTCCATCGGGCCGGAGCACTCATTTTTTGGATATTCAAACTCTACGCTGAATATTACATACTGCGGCTCATTCGGCACGTTGCAGTTTGTGATCTCAATGCCATCATTGGTGACTAAGCCGCGCTTGGTCTTTATAGCATCTATATTAGCAGAGAACTCATCAGCTGCTTGTGCCAAAATCACAAAGGCCATCAAGAATACCAGCATATATCTTCCGTTTATCATATTATACACCTTTATAGGCCATACTTGGCCGTAGGGCCTAGCAAGTATTCAATTTCCAAAAGCCTATTATACTTGGCTAGGCGTTCCCCCCTGCATGGGGCGCCACTCTTAATCATCCCACTGTCAAGTGCGACCGCAAGGTCTGCAATAAACGCGTCGCACGTATCACCCGACCTGTGGCTTACTATTACGCCGCATCCATTACTCTTCGCAAGGCCCGCAGCATCGAATGCTTCTGTAAGCGTGCCAATCTGGTTTACTTTGAGAAGGAGCGTATCCATGGCGCCCATATCGAGCGCCTGCCTTATCCTGGCAACATTTGTCACAGTAAGGTCATCACCCACAACCCGGCAGAGCTTTTGCTTGTTGAGTGTTGCGAATGAATCAAAGTCATCCTCATTGAACGGGTCCTCTATGCTAAAGAGCTTGTATGCATCAATCATTTCCACGTACATATCCAGCAATTTGTCAGGGCCTATTTTCTTTCCGTCAATTGCATATTTTCCATCTGCATAAAATGATGATGCGGCACAGTCAAGCGATAACCGAACCTTTTTTTCATAGCCGCACTCATCCACTGCTTTTTGTATTATCTCAAGCGCATCATCAGTCTTATCAATAGGGGGCGCAAACCCACCCTCATCACCCACACCCGTTGCCGCATTTCCGTATTTCTTGGCAATCATCCCCTTGAGTGTGTGGTATACCTCCGTTCCCATACGCATTGCATCACTGAAGTTTTTGGCGCCACTCGGCACGATCATGAATTCCTGTATTGCCAGCCCGCTGCCTGCATGTTTTCCGCCATTAATTATATTCATGAGTGGTATTGGCAGCCGGTCAGCAGATGGGTTGAGGTATGCATAGAGCTCCTTCCCACTCTCTGCAGCTGCGGCCCGTGCAACTGCCATCGAGACTGCAACGATAGCGTTTGCGCCTAAGTTTTGCTTATTAGGCGTGCCGTCACCATCTATCATTGCCTTATCAATCCTCTTCTGCTCTCTACAATCCATCCCTCGTATGAGCCCATCAATCTTGTTTATGTTATCGATTGCTTTGTTTACGCCCTTTCCCATATACGGCCTGCCACCGTCGCGAAGTTCGACTGCCTCGTGAGTACCAGTTGATGCACCGCTTGGTGCAGAGGCCCTTCCGACTTGGTTTTTGGTATACACAACCGCCTCTACTGTTGGATTACCACGTGAGTCAAATATCGTCCGTCCCATCACATTCTGTATCTGCATGCTATGCACCACTGTGCAATGTTTCAGTGGCAACTCTTTTATTAGTTAAGAGGCCTAAGAAGAGAGCATGTTAGTGTATGTAGATGGCCAGCGCCGGCAGTGTAAGATTGATGGCAAGATAAAGGTTTCAGATTTGATAGTGAGGCTGGGTTTCACACGCGAGACGGTAATTGCAAAAGTAAACGGAAAGGTCGTGACGGAATATGATTATGCAGAACCAAGCGACCGTGTGGATCTGATACGCGTTTCAACAGGAGGATAGCGCGACATTGTGAAAGGGTAAGATACCATGAAGTGCAGTGAATGCAATAATGGAGCGGTGATACCATGAAGTGCAGTGAATGCAATAATGGAGCGGTGATACCATGAAGTGCAGTGAGTGTAATAATGAAGCGGTTATCTATCTCTCCTATTCTCAAAAATTCTTGTGCAGTAAACACCTCTCACGTTTGGTAGAAAAAAGGGTAGGGGCCTCAATACGTGAGTATGGTATGATTGAGGGAAGGAAAAGGATCGGTGTTGCGGTCTCAGGTGGGAAGGATAGCCTCACTATGCTCTACCTGTTGCATAAGTTGTTGGGGAAGGACAGGCGCCTCAAGCTTATTGCAATAACTGTTGATGAGGGGATTAAGGGTTATAGGGACGTCAGCATAAGGAATGCAAGGAGGCTTGCAAAAAGCCTTGGTATAGAACACCATATCTATAAATTTACAGATTATGCCATCCCCATGGATAGGTTGATGAAACATAAGAAGACCGACCCATGCTCTTACTGCGGTGTATTCCGGAGGTGGATACTCAATAAAGCTGCTGGCGAACTCAAGCTCGACGCGCTCGCTATCGGCCACAACCTTGATGATATTATCCAGACGTTTTTGATGAACATGATGAGGAACGAGCCGTTAAGGATTGCAAGGTTTACGCCCAATGGTGGGATTATAGAGAGCGAAGCATTCGTATCGAGGATACGGCCTTTATTCTCCATCCCGGAGAGGGAAGTGATGGCCTATGCACTGTGCAATAACATTGACTTCCATAATGGTGAGTGCCCCTATGCGGCGTATGCATTGCGCAACCCCGTGCGTGAATTCCTCAATAATATGGAGGAAAAATATCCCGGTGTGAAGTTCAGAGTGCTTAACTCATACCTCTCCGTGCTTAAGAATATGAAAGTTCCAGAAAATCTGACCACCCGCACGTGCATCACATGTGGCGGGCCATCATCGACGGAGCAGTGCAAGCGGTGTATATTGCTTGATAAGTTAAAGAAGCAAATGGGGCACTGAATGTTTTTATAAGTTTGTATTTTAATAGAAAAGAGCTTTTTTAAAAGGTGATGAATGATGTACCCAGTTTCTCCACAGGCGTATGACCGTGCGATCACGGTGTTCAGTCCAGACGGTCGTCTCTTTCAGGTAGAGTATGCAAAGGAGGCGGTGAAGCGCGGCAGCCCCGCACTAGGTATGGTGTGCAAGGATGGTGTTGTACTCGCAGCCAATAGGTTCATGATGAACAACCTCCTCGTTCTCGATTCTGTACGCAAGGTCCACCTAATCGATGAAAACATTATCGCAACTTCATCCGGCCTTGCTGCGGACGCGCGCAGGCTGATAGACATGGCGCGGGTGGAGGCGCAGAAACACCGCATCACATATTCAGAGCCCATAAGCGTGCTTGAGTTGAGCAGGAAGATTGCAGACACTATACAGATATACACACAGTACGGCGGTATAAGACCGTTTGGCGTGTCAATGCTTTTCGCTGGCGTAAACGATAGCCTGCTCTCCCTGTATGAAGTCGAGCCCAGCGGGGCATACACTGGTTACTATGCAACGGGGATAGGCTCTAATAAGGAAGCAGTCGAGAAGTACCTGAGTGAGCATTATAATGAAAACAAGAGTCTAGAAGATGGCATTGTGCTGGCACTTGAGACGTTGTTCAACGTTGCTGGCGAGGAAGAGGCGAAGAAATTCAGCGAGCAATCCCTAGATATTGCAATTGTGAATAAGAAGGATAAGAAGGCAAAGTACCTTGAGCCCGCTGAGATAAAGAAATACCTATCGCGGGTGAAATAGTTTGGTTTCCCTTGACAAGGCCATTATAGTACGGCTTGAGAAGGGCGGGGAGGCATTTGAGGTTTTTGCGGACCCGCACCTTGTGGCGGAGTACAGAAGAGGACAACAGGCCCCCTTCTCAGATATGCTCGCAGCACATGTTGTGTATAAAAATGGCCGCAAGGGTGAAGAGCAATCTGAACAATCGTTAAAGAAGGCGTTCGGCACCACGGATTTTGATTCCATAGCGAGGGAGATACTCATCAAGGGCGAGCTTCACCTTACTACTGAGCAGAAACGTCAGGCGATGGAGGAGAAGCGCAACAGGATTATTCAATACATAGCGCAGAACTACATCGACCCGCACACTAACACACCGCATCCCATAAAGAGGATAGAGTTGGCGATGGATGAGGCGAAGGTGCGAATTGATGCGAACAAGAGTGCCGAGGCCCAGGTTGAGGATGTTGTGAAGATGTTGCGGCCTATTATCCCTCTTAGGTATGAGGTAATGAAAATTGCCGTAAAGGTAAAGGCTGAGCATGCGGGGAGGGCAGTAGGCATACTCAAAGAGTTTGGCATAAAGAGGGAGGAATGGCTAAATGATGGCTCTCTCGTAGCGCTTGTTGAAATCCCGCCGGGCATGCAGTCGGTGCTTTATGATAAACTAAATAAGCTCACGCGCGGTGATGTGCAAACAAAGGTCGTTGAATGATTAAGAATGTGAAGTATGCGAGGTTGATGTTATGAGAAAGATGGTTTTTCCGGGTGATTTTTTAGCTGACAGCAAGATGTCTGTAAGGGGTGTTTACGTTGAGGATGGCAAGAGCTATGCCTCACAGGTGGGTCTTTACGATAGTGATACAGGAACATTCATCCCGCTTGAGGGCCCGTACGAGCCACAGGAGGGCGACCTCATAATAGGTGTTGTTTCTGAGGTCAAGCCAAACGGTTATAGGGTGCAGACCGGTCTTCCAAGCGAGACTTTCATCTCAAACAAGGATATACGCGAGTCGCTGAGCATGGGTGACATTGTGGTTGCAAAGGTGCGCGATGTTGATGAGGTTGGCGAGATTACACTTATAGACGCGACTGTGCTGAAAGGCGGTAGTATAAGCCAGATCTCACCTGTCAAAGTACCGCGTGTTATAGGAAAAAAGGGTTCGATGCTTGCGCAGATAAAAGCAACAACCGGCTCTAATATAGTTATAGGAAAAAACGGATGGATATGGATAAAAGGGGGGGATGAGTACCTAGCGACTAAGGCTATACTCAAGATTGAGTCGGAGGCACATACATCCGGCCTTACGGATAAGATAGCCGATTTTCTGAAGAAAGGCGGACGAGAATAAAATTTATGGGGTTGATCTAAAATGTCAGAAGAAGAATACGGAAGCGGAAAAAGGGAAGATGTAAAACTCATAATAGATGGGAAGAGGGTTGACGGAAGGGCTCTTGATGAGATGCGCCCGCTCAAGATTGAGGCAGGGCTCCTTCATAAAGCAGCTGGCTCGGCATATGTTGAGTGGGGCGATAACAAGGTAATAGCCGCGGTATACGGCCCTAGGGAATGCCTGCCGAGGCATGACGCAAACCCTTACAGGGCAAAGCTCAGTGTGCGTTACTTGATGTCGCCGTTTGCATCTAAAGAGGAGCACGGGAGGTCCGGCCCAAACAGAAGGTCGATAGAACTCTCAATGGTGTTGCGTGAGGCGCTCGAGAATGTTGTGCTGCTTGAGCACTACCCAAACGCAATGATTGATGTATTCATAGAAGTCCTTCAGGCATCCGGCGGTACGAGATGCGCTAGCCTTGTTGCGGCATCGGTTGCGCTTGCAAACGCAGGCATCCCGATGAAGGATCTGCCAGTTGCGGTTGCATCTGGTAAGATTGAGAACCAGATATGCCTTGATGTGGGCAAGGAAGAGGATAACTTTGGCCAAGCGGATGTGCCGATAGCGTTGGCGCCACGGAACAAAGATATACTGCTCCTGCAGATGGATGGCTTGCTCAGCAAGGAGGAGCTTTTCAGGGCGCTTGATTATGCTGAGAAGATGGCACCCGTGATAAGGGATGCTGAGACTAGTGCGCTTGAAAAGGCGTATGCACGTGCTGGTGAGGAATAAGAGGAGGGGATTACATGGAAGTAATGGATGAGATTAAGAAATCATACGTGACACTTCTTCTGGAGAAGGGTGAGAGGGCAGATAAGAGGGGGATGTTTGATTATCGGCCCATCGAGGTAAAGAAAGGCGTTATAGAAAGTGCAGAAGGGTCGGCTTGGGTTCAGCTTGGCAACACACAAGTACTTGCCAGCGTTAAATTCCAGCTTGACAAACCGTTTCCCGATAGGCCTAAGGAAGGCGTGCTCTCAACCAGTGCAGAACTTCTTCCCATGGCAAACCCGCGGTTTGAGCCCGGCCCACCTGATGAGAGGGCGATTGAGCTGGCGCGTGTAGTTGACAGGGCGGTGCGAAGCGCGGAGATAATTGACTTGGAATCTTTCTTCATAGAAGAGGATAAGGTTTACGGGCTGTACATTGACCTCTACGTGCTTGATTATGATGGCAACTATTTTGATGCTGCCTCACTTGCAGCAATGGCCGCCATCAGGAACGCATCAATTCCACCGTATAAGGATGGGGCACTTGCGATGAAGGAGAAAGGCACACCGCTCAAACTAAGCGGTGATGCGCTTGAGTTCACTTTTGTCAAGATAGGCGATAAAATAGTGGCAGACCCATCGCTCGATGAGGAGTACGCACGGGATGCGCGTATAACTGTGGGCATATGCGGCAGCAACATATGTTCTATACAGAAGAGCGGGCGTGGTGCGTTCAAGAGGGATGAGTTGGAGAAGATTATAGACATCTCGTTCGAGAAATACCGCGAGCTCTCTAAATATCTTTAGGTGATGCTTTATGGATGCTGCAGTGGCTGAAGTAACTAAAGAGGAAAATAAAGTGCCGTTCAGCTTTATGCTGACGGTGGTCATCTATGTCCTCATGACCGTCCTCAACTTTGGCGTTGGGGTGCTGGCGATTGCGGGCGTTGGGGTGCTGGCGATTGCGGTATGGCTTTTTATATTCCCTCCCAGGCTCGCCATGATGCCCGAGTTATTCTTTCCGATGCTGACCATTGCCATGAGCATATTTATGATACTGTATTCAATTTTCATGGCTGTGGTGACCTACTATCTCTGGAAGAGGAACAGGACTGCGAGGCATGTGGCAATAATAAACTCCGTGATATTCGCAATTCTCGGCTTTCCGCTGGGTACTGTGATGCACGGGGTTGTGCTCTATAGCCTCCTGCTTGACAAGGACACAAAGGCGTTGTTTGGGGAATAGGCAAAGTTTTAATATTGTTTTCCTTCTTAAGATAGGCACTGAAGCGTGGTACTATGACAAGGTTTTATGTTCGTGGCGGTGCAAAGTGGAGGAAGGTTTACACAAAGATAGAGAGGGCGAAGGCGGCGAAGTATGTTTGTCCCGCATGCTCAAAGCAATCAGTTGTGAGGCACGGCATCGGTATGTGGCAGTGCAAATCGTGCGGTGCCGAGTTTGCTGGTGGCGCGTATGAGTTTTCTACACCTGCTGGTAAGCTGGCACAGCGTTTGATATATGACTTGAGCAAGAAAGGTGGGGTAACGCAGGCTGAAATGGAGGAGATTGAGAAGGTTTTTGAAGAAGTAGAGGAGGTGCCATCACAGTCACAGTCCCAAGAGGTCAATGAAGAAAAGGTGTGAGGTGTTTGTATGTACAAGTGCATCAATTGCAATAATATAATAGAGAAGATGGACCCGAACTATGTTCGCTGTCCATTTTGTGCCTCTAGGATTGTCTTTAAGGCAAGGCCTCCCATAGCAAAAGAGATAAAGACTGATTAAATGCCATATATAACTACGAGCAGGAAGGCAGGGCCCGTTACAAGACGTCTGGCCCGTTCGCTTTCAAACATATTCCCAAATTGTGTTTATGAGAATAGGGGCAAGAGGGATTTTGATTCGGTGATAGCACGTGCGTGCACACAGTTGGGCTACTCGCGTATCATTCTTGTGTATGAATCGCACGGTAATCCTGCAGAGATTCAGGCAGTTGACATAAAGAGCGATGATACGTGGGATATTGCCGCAAGGGCAGGGTTTAATGTTGTTAAGGTTGAGAGGGTATTGGCTCGCGGCGTAATTGTTGATGAGAGTGCGCGAGGGTTTGCGGATATGTTTGCCGACCAAGGAGTGGAGTATGAAGAGAGAGGGGTAGAGAAAGAGGGAAGGCAGAAGGCAAAAATTGCCATCAACGATAATTATCTTTCAGTTAAAATAAACGGAAAGGAGGCAATAATACTCAAGCTTGTGTGATGTGCGCGTTAGTATTATACGTTGCTAGCCGCGGAGTTTCAAATATTCAGCAAAGCAAAATATAGCCACTTCCATAAAGGCACGTATTTTACTGTTTTGTTTTCTGCTTTTTCTTCATCTTCGTAATCCCACGTTATCACAAGCAGATTATTGCACTTAAGCTCTGTGCTTGCCTTCAGTAAAGCATTCATTTCTCTCTCACTTATCTCTTCCCTTGATGAGGCATTGGTAACCTGAATCAATTGTTTTACTTTCTTGCCATCCTTTAAAACAAAATCCACCTCTCTCTGCTGGTGGTCCTTATAATAATAAACTTCCCATTCGAGACTATTATAGCTTCTCCTCCTAAGCAGTTCTATTGCCACTAAATTTTCCATCAACCTGCCAAAGTTTTCAGAGAATTTGAAGCTTATAGCATTTACAAGGCCAGTATCAATACAATAAATTTTTTTTGGAGCAATGGCATGTTCCTTTAGTTTAAATGAAAACCGTTCTAGCGTAAACATAAGATATGAATTTTCTAGATACCTTACATAATCACTCGCAGTATGGACATCTTTCAGATTAGCAATATTTTTCAGCTTGGTAAAGGTAAATTCTTCAGAATAATTTGATATAAGATATCTTGCTATTGTTTTTAGGGCTTGAACATTCTTAATTTTATACCTTGCCAAGACATCTTTATCCACTATGTCCATATATATCGTCTGCAGGAACATTCTTCCAAATTTGTCAACTTCAGGAAAACCGCCTTCGAAAATGAACTGTCTTGCTGCATTTTTAACTTTTGCAACCGTTTTTACAGAATACATCCAATTTTTATCCAATGTTATCCCTCTAAGCGAAATATATTCTTTAAAATTAAACGGAAACAATTCAAAATCAACATGCCTCCCCGTTAAATAGGTTGCCAATTCACTAGATAGCAATTGTGAATTACTTCCTGTGATTATTACTTTTTTGGATGTTCTGAGCCGGCTCACAAACCTTTCCCAGCCAGTTACATTCTGAATCTCATCAAAAACAAAATATTCTACATCATTGTACAGTTCATAGAACGCCTGAATTACCATATCTAGATTATCGACTTTAAGCGTTGACAGCCTCTCATCAAAAAAATTTATGTAGCCAAATTTCTTACCTGCGAGTAGAAGCCACGTAAAAACAGACTTGCCGCACCTTCTTACGCCCAGAATGGCAAGTACATTCGGATGCTTGATGTAGTCTCTTAGGCGTTTTGCATCAACATCTCGTTTTATTATGTTCTCTCTCTTTATCAATTCTTCAATTTCTTCTTTTTGAGAGGTTATTATTCGCTTCAAATCCTCAATATTTACCATGGATAGTTAACAACATATATTTATTTAAAGTTTGTTGTTATCAACCACAAGCATTTGATTTAATGAGATGGTTTTTTCTTTCATATGTGGCCTCGAGACGCCTATTGAGTATTTGCCTCATTAGGCTTTTTGCTATCATTATCGTTCTTTGTTGCTTTATCCTTACCCGCCATCATAAGTTCTCTTAAGTTTTGACCTCCTTTAATCACATACTTTATCACCAGCTTAAGCGTTATTGCCGCAGTAAGTGCCGCGCCTGTTATGAGAAGTGGTTGAGTCGCGTTTATCCACGTCTCCATATTACTTGGATTGGTCGCGTTTATCCACGTCTCCATATTACTTGGATTGGTCGCGTTTATCCACGTCTCCATATCACTTGCATGGTCTTCAATTGCAGAACGTATATTAGTGATTGTCGATATACTTGCAGGCACTAAGAAGAACTTGCCATAGTATATCGCCTTATTTGCATATTCTTCAACATTAGATGCGGATATTCTATTTTTTCCTCTATTCTCCATTACAAAGTAAACTAGCTTGAGCGTAGCGATTGCAGTCATTGTTCCTATAGTTGCAGTAAATGGGTTATCTATTATCCAAGAGGCAATGGCCTTGTTGGTGCTAAGGAAATTACTAATACCTATATAAGCATTATCGGAAACCACGTTATATATAAGATGGACTGATTCGGCACAGGCGCCTATAGCGAGTAAGAACTTTCCCCAAGGTGCCTTCTTGGGCTCGATCTTCTTTTTTTCAGGTAAAGTGTTGTTTGTTTGGGTTGTTGTAGTTGTCATGATTATTTTTTATTAAAACTTATTTAAATATTTTGTGTTTTTTGGCCTTTGTATAGTTTTCTTGCGTGAGAGCATCTCAAGGCTCATCTGCAAGCCTTTCAGATGCACTACGTTGTATATCGCAAACAAGATCACGCATATAAAGAAATAGAGCAGACGGCCCGTTTGAACGGGCTCGACAACCATAAGGGACATAAAAATAAGAAGCAAAAAGGCAATGAGGAGATGTATCATTAGCAATACACCTTATACCTACAGCTCGCCAACTCTCCTCTTAACCTTTCTCTTCATCCTCTTTCTTCTCTTTTTAAGCCATTTCCAGCGCATCCTTCCCTTCTTTTTCCACTTTCTCGGTATGGCACCCAAAACATTCACCTCAGAATTCAACTTTGATAGGTTTTGCCTCTTCTTCACTAGTCTTGAAGAATTCAGCTTCCCTGAACCCAAGTATACCCGCAACCAAGTTGCCCGGGAACATCTGTATTGCAGTGTTGTATGAATATACGCTATCGTTGTATGCCTCTCTCACCTGCCCTATCTGGTTCTCGATGTTTGACAACTCACTCTGCAATTGCATAAAGTTCTGGTTTGCCTTGAGGTCGGGGTATGCTTCAGCAACTGCGAACAGGCTCTTGAGCGCGCCTGTGAGCATATTGTTCGCTTCAATAGTCTCTTTCGGCGTCTTTGCACTCATTATGGCAGCCCTCGCCCTTGTAACCTCTTCGAATACGCCCTTCTCATGTTTTGCATATCCCTTCACTGTCTCGACGAGATTGGGCACGAGGTCAAACCGTTTCTTGAGCTGGACGTCAATCTGCGCCCACGCATTTTGCACCGCATTCCTCTTTACAACAAAGCTGTTGTATGTGTAGGCGACTGCTACTATAAATATGAGCGCAATCGCGCCGATACATATGAGGAACAGCCCGCCTCCAAGCAGGCCAGTCATTATGTCAATCATAACACTTCACCGTTGAAGGAATAAGTATGCTCAACAATATTTAATAACTTATGTATAATTCAAGAGAGGACAACAGATGCGGAGAGGCAACTCTTATGATAAACTACGAGATACTCGCCTCGATAATAGGCGAGTTTGCAGCGCTCTACGGCGGTGAGATAGATGTATCCCTCATCTCCGTCGAGCATGACCATTTCACTGTAAAATTCATGGGCTGGATGTGCAAGACGTGCGGTGTAGATGAATATTTTGAAGGCCTTGCCTATACACTGCGCCTCAAAGGCATCGAGGCCCGACTGGTGGATTACAAAGAAGAGGGTGGAGTGTACATAGTTACGTATGCAATCTAAGAAATAAGAATAAGTTGTCAAACTGCTTGGCTCGTCGGTTTCATTTATATCGACGCCATCTTCCACCTGCCCTTCTTCAGTGCAATCTGCGTGAGTCGTTCTGTATTCTTGGTAGCATACTCAAGCTCTTTCAACACGCCCTGAGGGTTCACATATCCCCATGTCTTGAGAGCCTGTGCGAGCTCTGGATGTTTCTTGGCATACTCCGGAGCACTCACGCCGTTCATGACCGCATCAACTGCTTGTCTCATTGACATAGCGCCCTTTCGCGTACCGCCCGGATGGCCGTGCACACCAGCACCTGCCTGTAATATAGTATCCTTCCCGTGAAGCGCAATAGCCGCATCGACTATCCCTGCATTCAGACCACCAGATGCAATACTGAACATGGGGTTGATGTGCGGTGCGAATTCCATGGGAAGTGAACCGAGGTACATCTTCTCATCAAGCCTGAACTGGTCCGCAATGTCGTGCAGCCTCTTTATCATAAGCGGTTTACCCTCCATCTTTGCCACACCTGTGCCTATGTGCATCTGGTCAATCCCCAGAAGCCTGTAGAATTTATCGTATACCTGGAAATTAATGCCAAAATTGCCTCTATTCACCGCAGCATACCCTGCCCTGTGCCCATGCGTTGCAAAGTTATACTTTTTTGTGTGCTCGAGTACGTCCTGCAGTGTACTCATCCCCATCACATAAACATCAAGCATCACCACAATATTATTTTGCAGGCCCATCTCGTTAAGGTAATCTATCCTCTCAATCATTCTTGAATACCTATCGCTCACATTGCAGGAGTATAAGTGGTTTTGGCCCGTCTCATCTCCGGCTCTCTCTATTGCCTTCACGGTTTCGTGCAGTCTATCCTTCCATTTACAGAAGTCTTGGTCCACCAGATTCTCGTCATCCTTCACAAGGTCGAGCCCGCCCATATATGCTTCATACGCAACGTGCGCCCACTCCTTTGGTGTGAGCCCAACCTTGGGTTTGACAATCGTCCCGATGTGCGGCCTACCGCTCTTTATCGTCTTGACCATCCTCCTTAAGCCGCCAACCCCCTTAAGAGGGCCGCTGAACTGTCTCTGGTATGTTATGGGAAATGATATATCGAATACGTACAACTCATCAAGTTCCTTGAGGCCGAATACGTTGCCCAGCACCGATGCCTGAAACTGTGATATGTTTTTGAGGTCAAAATGCTCAAGAGGGTATGCAATCTTGATGAACCCGCTGTTGGGTGTCACCTTCCCAACCCAGCAAACCCTTGCCCTGTAATGCTTCCATACCCTATCGTTCATTGTATTGAGTTTGGTCCACGACCCCACACTGCTCTCTGCGGCAATTGCCTCAGCAATCTTCTCAATACCCACCGAGCCTTTTGCCCAGAAAAGAACCACAAAATCATTGTCCTTATCGGGCACATACTTATAGTCCAAATAAGAATAACCTCCATACGCCATATTCTACACCTCTTTACCACTTATTTTTCGACCACCTAGACAGTTTAGGCACACACCGTTGCGCTGGTGCTCCTGGCACACCAATCTACCGCACAGCGCACATGTAATACAGGGAGTGCACACCTTTCCGCATATTGAGCATCGCCCTGCAACCCCCATCTTGATCTCCCCTACTCCTTTGCAAACAGAAGCCTCCATTTTTTTGTCAGTACATACTTATACGGTCTGTTAAGGGTCTTTGTGCACACAGGGTTGCGTAGACCCTTTCTAAACATCATATTCACATCCGTTTGCAACATGAGCCGGCCGACCTCTTTTGTGAGGCTGCCGTATGAAATGCTCAGCTCTTTTTCAAGCTCCTGCGCGCTCTTAGGTTTCACCAGCGCCCTTATTATCGCCTGCTGATTATCTGATAGGTTGTTATATATCCTTTCAATATTCTCCTCCCCGTGCTCTGCAACAGGCTTGCCGGTAAGCAGTACCTCAACATCAGCGCTTGTAATCTCCCTATCAAGCTTTTCATCAACATAATACATGGCTGCGTTCTGGCAGTTTATGAGCATCTCTCTCGGAATGTTCCCGGAAATCTTCGAGATGTATTCCAAAGTCTCATCGGCGAATGGGTAAGTCTTGGCGCCACCCACCCGCTCTATCCTCCCCCTTACCATGCCCGCAAGGTCCTCTTTAAGCGGGAGGGGGAATGGCAGTTCTCTTGCCACCCTCCCCTCTCTGAAAGAGCCCTTATAAATTACATATGTAGAGAGTGGTTCTATACTCGTAGTAACTATTGCGGAATTGGTTCTGTCCTTTATTGTTGCAAGGAGGCTGGCCACCCCTTCATCCCTCAGCAGGCCCGCCTCATCTATCAGTAGCACGAGCTGTCTTCTACCAAGTGCGCTGTTAATCCTCTCCGTTATGCTCCTATCGTCCCCATCCATAAACTCACGAACCCTTGCGAGGAGCCCACCCGCTGCTATAACCCTTCTCTTGAGCACGGTCAAAAACTCGTCCTTGCCGGCAACCTCTCTAAAATCAAAGAACACGGGCACATACTTATTGCGTGGCAGTTTTGAATCTATATAATAGAGCAGTGATGTCTTTCCCATACCTGCTATTCCATATGTGCTCACCACTGCACTGGATTCGATATGCTTCTGAACCTCATGTGCAAGCTGTTTGAACACAAAAAAATCCGCACTGGGCCGGTAATCAAATGGGTTTCCCCTCCAACCCAGTGAGTGGTACCATGGCATTTAGACCTACCTTGGGTTTAGAACATAGCTGGCAGAAGTCTTACTCCCTGAGGCTTGCTCTTCTTAAGCTTGGCGATGACGTAGCCACCCTTGCCCTCAAATTCTACCTCCATATCTGATGGTATCTTTCTTACAAGGTCCTTATATTTCATGTGGCCTATATCCATCTCATCACCTCTAACTCGACAAGTATATTGCAGTAGACTTTTATAAAACTATGCCTCTTTTGCCGAACTGTTCATCAAACAAGTAAACACCCACTGGAAACACTGGAAATGCACAGAAGAAAGTGGTATATAATCCAGCATCAAATTTATGTTTGGAGCTATACTTGGAGTTTGTAAAGGTGGCGTTATGATAGAAGATGAAATAGTACATTGGTGGAAAGATGATGATGGGACACAGCATCGTACAATATTACGGTTGGAGAGCGAGGATGCACAGATTGGCGGTGATTTTCCTCGGGATGGCCGTATTGTAGTGCGCATAATAAATACTGTAAGCTCACAGGCAATAAAGCTCAGCCCCGAGGAGGCGCTTAGGGTAAGCACTTTGCTCTTGAGCATCTCAAAAGAGCTGCTAAACCAAAAGCGGAACCTGTGGAAACGCGTTGAGAGCGTATAGTTGATCCTAAATATGTTTAACGCCGCGCGCAACTTTGGATTTATCACGGGCGACGATGGCAAAGATGTGTATACTTCGGCAATTGAAGGCTGTGCCGCGCTCAAGGTCGGCGATTCCGTGGAGTATGAGGTCGAGGCAAGCAGCTGCGGCCCGCGCGCAAAGAACGTGAAAAAGATCTAAAAAAAGTGTTTGAGGGCCTGCTCAGTAAAACAATTTAATTTCTTTTTTTAACAGTGTTTTTGCCCCTTCAAATACGGCCATTACAAATAACACTGCTGCTATTATTACATACCACTCAAACGGCTCAAGCGGAACAGACTTGAGAATGCCATTAAGCGGGCTGTACATTGCTATTACGTGTGCTACAAGAGAGAGAATTATCATGAGTATCAGGAATTCGTTTGAAAAAAGCTCTTTGAAGAACAGGTCCTTGGTGCGTATCATAAGCGCAACCGCAAGCTCTGCAACTACGATGTAAGTAAATATTACAGTTCTCACCACTGTGGCATCATATCCAAGCTCGGCAAGCTCATAATACATGAATATGGTTGGCAGTGCGATGAGCAAGGAGAGTGCAAGGAGCTGTACTATTGCATCTGTAGAGAGCAAGTGCTCTTTTTTATATGCCCTTCTTTTCATTATGTCCTTTGAGGGCGGGTCCATGCCGAGTGCGACTGCTGGCAAACCATCGGTTAGCAGGTTTATCCAGAGGAGTTGGAGTGGCAGCAGCGGTATCAGCAAGCCGGAAAGTGAGCTATGTGTCGAACTCAGCATGAGTAGTTCGGCAAACCCTGCAACCATCATTATTATAGAAATCTCCGCGAAGTTTGCGCCAAGGAGGAAGTAGATGAACTTCTTTATGTTTGCAAATATCGTCCTGCCCTGTTTTACTGCCTCTACTATTGTTGCGAAGTTGTCATCAAGCAGAATTATGTCGCCAGCCTCTTTTGCGACATCAGTGCCCATTATCCCCATCGCCACACCAACATCCGCAAGCTTGAGCGCTGGCGCATCATTGACTCCATCACCCGTCATTGCGATTATCCTGCCGCTCCTCTTGAGCGATTTTATGATACGCAACTTTTGCTCTGGGGCAACACGCGAGAATACTTTAGTATCAAGCACTCTCCTGTCGAGCTCCGCGTCGCTCATTTTCTCAAGCTCATCACCGCTTATGCATATCTCATCCTCATTATCCTCCCCTTCCGTTAGCCCGATCTCTTTTGCTATTGCGATTGCCGTCTTTTTGTAGTCTCCCGTAAGCATCTTTACATCAATACCAGCACCCTTGCATACCCTAATCGCCTCATACACTTCATCACGCGGTGCATCGTATATTGCAATAAGGCCGGTGAATATGAGCCCGCTCTCAAACTTCTCCCTGTCGAACTCACCGCTATTAAATTCAACAACCTTGTACGCAATACCCATCACACGGTATGCATTGTTTGCATATTCCTCCATCTTCATCAGGATTTTTTTTCGTGCCTGCGCATCCAATCGTTTTATGCGGTTATCCCCTGCAACAAACTTATCGCACAACTCGAGCAGGACTTCAACCGCACCTTTTGTACACACAAGGTACTCTCCATCCATAGTGTGCACCGTTGTCATGCGTTTGAGCTTGGGATCGAATGGAAATTCCACAGCGAGCGGTCTCAATTCCATCTCCTTTTGTTTTGATATGCCTATCTTTTTTGCAGCATACAGTATGGCTATATCCGTCTGGTCGCCAACTGGTTTCTCAGCCAACTCTATCTCCGCATTTGTGCACAGCACACCATAGGTGAGCATATCAATCATACGTTTGCTGGGTGCAACGGGACGGCTGCCAACAAGAACCTGCCCTATTCCGCTCTGTGCGCCACCGGTAATGTAGTACTCATCATCTATAGCCCATATCCTTCTGGCAGTCATCTCATTTCTAGTGAGCGTTCCCGTTTTATCAGTGCATATAACATCGACATTACCCAGTCCTTCTACAGCAAGCAGTCTCTTGACAATAGCATTCTTTTTTGCCATTTGTTGTATCCCTATTGCGAGTGTTATCGTAACAACTATAGGCAGGCCTTCTGGAATGGCTGCTACCGCAAGGCTCACCGAGAACATGAATGCACTTACAAGCTCATTGCCATAAGCATAGTTAAGTACAAATATCATCACTGCTATTGCAATCACGAAAATACCTATGTTCCTGCTTGCGTTGTCAAGCTCAATCTCAAGCGGCATCCTCTCCTTCTCTGTCTTAACTGTAAGCTCTGCAATCCTGCCGAACTCAGTATTCATTCCTGTACTCTTCACGATCGCCTTTGCTCTTCCCATCACAATAGTGGTGTTTGAGTACAGCATGTCGCCACTGCCTTTATGTACGGGCCTGTTCTCACCTGTTAGGACCGCCTCGTTGCACCACACATCTGTGCATTCTACAATCACGCAGTCTGCAGGGATTTTATCCCCCTCTTCAACTATGATGAGGTCATTTGGCACTACAAGCTCTGCATTGATCACCTTGATTATGCCATCGCGTATAACCTTTGCGTGCTGGACGCTCATCTTCTTGAGTGCTTCAACTGCCTTGCTCGCCCTATACTCTTGCGTAAACCCCAATCCTGCATTAAGGGTTATTATTACAATTATTGCAAGCGAATCGATGCCGTGGCCAAATGCATACGAGATTATTGCAGATACAATAAGCAAGAGTATAAATACTGATTTGAACTGGTCTAATAATATGTCTATTGCCCTTACTCCTTCCTTGACCTCAACAGCATTCTTTCCATGCTTCTTTAGGAGCGCTTCAGCATCTTTTTCAGCGAGGCCGTTAGGATTCTCCATGTGCTTATTTTACTTATAACGCTTTTTAATCTACTACTTATTACACGGCGCCGTCTATCAAAGGCCAGCATAATGCTAAAAATATCCTCGCTCTTGCGGCTCGGCACCCCGCCAACTATTATGGCATTTGCAAGCACACGTTCACTTGTCATTCGGCCAGTTCTCTTACCAAGTCTCATAGCATTTGCAAGCACATGCCCACTTATTATCCTGCCAGTGCCTTTCAGCATCTCATCTTTCTTTGTCTTTAGTTTTTTCGTTGTATCCAACTGGCCCAATAGTCCTAAGATGCCAAATTCAATACTTGGCAATCTTATCATTGACTGTCGGTATGCATTATCAAGCCCTAGCTTGATACCTGCTCCAAGCACATTATTCTTCCTACAGCTCTTGAAGACCTTCTCGGTAATTGTACCTAGCATAATCTGCCTTTCCAAATTAAAAAGACCTGCCCTTGCAGAGGTGGCTGTTTTTAGAGAGAGAGGCCATAATCGTAAATAGTGCAATAGATTGTACTGCGGAGCCACATAG
>DYJQ01000048.1 GCA_020723045.1 Candidatus Micrarchaeum sp. | reverse complement strand
CGAATGGAGGACGGGAAAGACCGGGAGGAAAGAATGGAGTTTATCGCATTATAAGAAAAAAACAATTTTCTTCTTAGGCTTTTAAGCAACTCATTGCTTCATTAAACCAACACAGCCTATAACTAATTCAGCAGGTTTTCTGCGGAGAGGAGCACTATGCTTATGAACAGAAGCAGGAGGATAACGGTCATACCAGTAAAGAGCGTGCTCAGCGATGCAAGCGAGAGGCTAAAACTATCTGCGTACTTTGATATGCGCGCACTTATATCACCTTTCAGCGGGCTCATCCCTGCCTCATACACTTCCATCTTCTGTATGCTATCTTCAATCTCTATCATGAGCTGGTTGAGCGCATCTTCAGACTCCTTGAGTCGTATCGTCTCATTAGAATAATCATAGCCTGATAATTGCGATAGTTTTGCAAATGATTCCCGTGATGCCCTCAGCCCATCCTTTGTGCTGTTGAGTGCGGTCTCCATACTCTCAAGAAACATCTTGTGCGAGCCTACAATAGTAATGGCGACGTTGTTGTTATAGAGCGTTGCATCGCTTACCTCAACAAGCCCTCCAAAAAGCTGTGAGGATGACTGTTGCATAGAAGAGATTGAGGGAGACACTATGAAATAGACAAGGATGGTGAAGAGTATGCCTATTATTGAGAGCAGCGATATTATCATGGATGAAAGGCTCTTGAGTGCTACAACCTGGTTCTGTTTTTCCACAAAAAACACCTCACTTACGCAATCCAGTATTTGTAAAGAAGTACAAGTGCAATACATATGGGGATTAACATTAATAATATAAGCTCCGTGAGATTCTCCGATATGCCATCACCCCTACCACCAGAGTGAATCGCACTGCCTACATCATCACTGGAAGGTGGAGGAGCGCGCCCATGTGATACATTGCCCTCCAGCACTTCCTCTTCTATCTCATCCATATGAATATCCATAAACACCGCAAACCTGGCGATGGCCGTGCCCGCATTCTCACCATACTCTCTATTGCTGTCAAGATAACGGGAATGTGCGAGCATCATCTTAGTCCACTCCCTCTCACCTGAATAATTGGCCAAAGCATCATCGTAAGTGCTGTTCGTTGAGCTCTCATGGAATGTGATCTGCATGAGCGATGCGCCGTAATACCCCTTGTTATAAGCATCAGCCGCCTTGGCAAGGTCCTCACTCATATTGCCTGCATAGCGGTTGAGGAGTGTCTCATCGAGCGACTTCATGCGTGAGATGTTTACACTGTAGTTGCCGGTTTTTTCAGAGAGGCTCTCTGCAAGCATGCACCACAACCTTGCGCGCTCGAGAGAGAAGGCATAATTCACTGCCTGCGTTTCAGAAGCGGGCTCACTCAATTGTGCAAGCTCATTCTCTGCCCAGTAGTACCTCAACTCGGCATTGGCGAAATGTTCGGGGGGGCCGCTGTAATGCGCAAGGTTCTCCCTTGTCCTGTCAAGGCATTCATGCAACTGTACCACAGACTCGTTAATGGAATGGCTGGAGAGGTCGGAAGAGAGGACTGCGATGCGATAGAGCGAGAGGAATGCCTCATTGCCTGCACTGTACGTATACCCCCTCTCATAGAGGCCGTGCGCAAGCCCTGCCTTGCGCTTGAAATAGGCGTATGCATCTGGAAAATCTTCATTTATCTTCTCAACCTCTGCATCAAGCATGCCTATCATGAGATTGACGGGTGGCTCAAAATCGGTGTTGCCGGTTATGTTTGCAAGGCCTGAATCCGTGAGTGAAAACCCAGCTTCTGGATAGGTTATTGCAGTCGCAAGCTCGGCGTTCGGGTCGGTGAATGCATCATACGCATCGCCAAAATCATCATACTCCATTATGGCAATTTTGTATGTGTTGCGTATTCTCTCAAGGCCTATCTTATCATCAAGCAGAGAGGAAGATGGGATGAGGATTGCCCTCTTTCCGGATGCACTCGCAACCTCTGCCTTCTCAACAAGACCGCCAACGGGGATGATGCTGCCATGCTCATCAAGACCGCCGGTAATCGTAATGTCGTGCCGCACATTCCCATCCCCTAAGAGAGAGAGCGCAAGGATACCTATGGCCGTACCAGCGCTGGGGCCATCAAGGGAGCTGGCTACACGCGATGCATCAGTCCGGATAAGGAAATCTTTGTCTTTCATCGCATCGTCGTCTACAACACTCTCTATTGAATTAACAATAGATTCCTGAAACTGGCCGCCAGCAGTTGGGTAAACTGAAACATAAACATTGCCTGCACCCGGCCGCATCTCAAGCGAGATGTTGATAAGCGCACCTCCCCCATCCTCAGTTAATGCAGGCACTTCAAGGTATGTAGTGCTTGCGGAAAGCATGCCTATAAATAGAAGGAATATGAGCAATTTCATAGGTAGATTACCCCGGAGTTTAAATATATCTTTATCGTATCCGACGTTAGTCTTATAAATCTTACTTCTGAATATGGCATAGACACTAAGGAGGTGTTTTTGAATGGGAATGAAAGTTGGTAGTGAAAGGATTTCAAGGGAGGATGGCTATCTATACTACGTTGGGAAGGATGGCTTTGTGTGGGCGGTCCCGATGAGGCACAACAAGGGCGGCAGGAAGAAGAAGGTTGGCTCTGAGAGGATCAGCAAAGATGAGGGCTATCTGTACTACGTTGGGCATGATGGCTACGTTTATAAGGCAAAGATGAAGAATTACAAGAAAGGGAAGTAATTCCTTTTCTACTTTTTATTTATTTAATTAGAACTTTTTTGTGGCCAATGCTATTGCATCGGGTTTCATCCTGTTGGCTGCGGGCTGTGTTCTTATTAGTTCATCATTGTTGAAAAAGGCCGCAGGGCTGAGCGAGCGCAGAAGCAAAACGTGCTTGAGGACTGCATCGCGCGGCATGGTATAATTGACAATGAATGCTGTGTTCTCAAGGTCGACATAGTCCCTGCGTTTGCACCTTGCGCGCTTTGAGTCCAGATCGTAAACTGCATTGAGATAATTATTGGATTCCTGCAGTATAGACTTTGCATATTCCTTATACTCGACGCTCTGAGAAAAGACTGCCGTCTTTTGGCCAGTGGCATACTGCGACCTCATCATGCGAACAAGTGGCTCATACTTATCGTAGATGCCTGCAGAAAAATTAAAATGATGCTCCATATAATGCACTTTTGACCTCATCCTAAAATATGCGCGCCGTATCCTCAACAACCCCTTGCTATACCGTGAAACATCCGCTCTCGAAAGAGGGGTACCCGTCGACAGGTAGCGGTCGAGCGCGGATTGCACATCCATCTCCATGCTTTCAAACAAAGATTGCATGTGATTAAAGCTCAAGTGCATCTTATCAATGCGCTTCACACTACTGCCTTTTAGGTTGCTGGTATTGATGAGGCGTCTGAGATTTGAAATATAACACTGGCCCATCTTAGCAATACCTAGTATGGTGAGCAGATAGTCGCCAGTATGGGCAGGAACCTTTGCGGCACGCGGTGAGAATAGAATGGAGAGCTCAAATGCAGATTTGTGCAGCTCATAATACGAGCGGTTTAGTGGTGTGGGGTCCGGCCGTTCGCCCCCCATGAATTTTGTGAAATATTCATATTCGACATGGCTCGCCTTCTCCATACTCTCGTTAAACTCCTTGTCAAACTTCATTCTGTTGTAAAGTGTCTCAGAGAACATAGAAACCGAGATATTGAGATAGTAAGGGGTTTATATACTTTTCCTATTATTGGGCTCTGTAGAAACCATCAAGCTAATGGAATAAGTGGGACTTTGCACCCACAGAATGAATATTCTTCCATTCTCACTGTTGATTTCTGCTAGTAGAATTATGTTTGGCTATCGCCCAACAGCGTAATATTGTATGTTCCTTCAAACTCAATGAACATCTCTATCTCTCCCTTATCATCTGTTTTTATCGTCGTGTTTGCACCTGAAGGAGAGGTAATCAAAACGTCTCTATTCTTCAATGGACGGATGATGGTGCAATGATCTCATACACCTTCTGCACGCATGTATGGTTGATGCATTTTTCAATCGAAGCACAATCAGCATCAGCACAGCATTCATATATTAGAGAACTTCAAAAGAAAGTGCATAGCGGGAAAAAGAAAACAGCGAAACATTCACGACAGAAAAAACATAAAAAGACCAAAATATCCGTTTGAGCGCAAAAAACTAAGTATCCTTAATCCCCTCTTCCGTAACGGCGAAGATGGCCTCACCCTCTGGGAGGCTTGGCGAATCCACCATTCTTGCAATCCTCTTCTCCGCCTTACCCTTTCTCAAATACACACGGAAGGTGGCATTGTGCGCGAGCACGTGGCCGCCAACAGGGGCGGTTGGGTCTCCGAAGAGTATATCGGGCCTGTCCATCACTTGGTTTGTGATGTACACTGATATATTATACATATCTGCAAGCTTCTGGAGTTGGTGGAGGTGCTTATTCAGCTTCTGTTGCCTCTCCCCCAATGCGCCCCTTCCCGTATAATCGCTCCTAAAGTGAGACATGAGCGAATCTACTATTATTATCTTGATGTTCTTCTCTTTTATGAGCTCAGCAGCCTTCTCCACCAGTATTATCTGGTGGTCTGAGTTCACGGCCTTCGCCACGTAAATATTCTTTAATACTTGCTGTGGGTCCATGTTTTTCGCCTCAGCCATCTGCACAATCCTCTCCGGCCTGAATGTGGACTCAGTATCGATAAAGAGGCATGCACCGCCCAGCCCGCCTTCTTCATGAGGCAATTGCACATTCACAGCAAGCTGGAACCCTACCTGGCTCTTCCCTGAAGAGAATTTGCCGTAAAATTCAGTAATAGCCTGTGTCTCCACGCCGCCGCCTAGCAGTTTATCCAGCTCTTTCGATCCTGTGCTCACCTTTGCAATCGTCTTTCTCCTCTCAAGTATGACATCGGCACTCTCAAACCCCATCTCGAGTGCATCCCTCGCACCCGCAATAGTCTTTTTGGCGGTATCTACCCCAATCTCTGCAATCTCGCTCAACTCATGCGGAGATGCAGCTGCAATCTTCTCGAAGGAATCATACCCTGCCTTCCTGAGTTTCTCTGCAGTAACCTTCCCAATACCCGGCAGGTCCTCCAACCTCTTAGCGACCTTTCCCTTTGACTCAGAGCTTTCCTCAGCATAATCCTCCATCTCTTCAACAACCTCTTCCTCAACCATCTAAAACACCACTACTCATTTGTGAGTTTTAGTGTTTAAAAGGTTTGTATGGCACGTTTCCAGTGTATTTCTAGGGTT
>DYJQ01000004.1:11910-30530 GCA_020723045.1 Candidatus Micrarchaeum sp. | reverse complement strand
AAATTGCACCAACGGAAGAAGAAAAAGAGGAGGAAGAACAAGAAGAGAAAGAAAAAGAGGAAGAGGAGATTGTAGCGACTGAAGAAGAAAAAGAGGAAGAGGAGGAAGAGAAAGAAGGAGAAGAAAAGGGGCCAACTGAGGAAGAGGTTATGGAAGAGCTCGTTGTTGAGGAAGCGGGGGCCGAAGAGGAGATATCTGAAGAGGCAGAGGAGGAAAAGGAAGAGCTCAACGAGCTCGAGAAAATGATAAAGGAGAAGTTCGGTGATAAGGGTGTTGAGATTTATCGGCTTATTGATGGGAAGAGGACAGCGGAGCAGATAATGAATGAGGCGGGTGTTGAGGAGGACACTATCATAAGCCTGTTTGATTTTCTTGAGAGCAGGGGTACCATAAGGCTTGAGAGGCCGCATGGCAGGGCGCCGCTTGAAGAAGAAGAGGGGGCGGCAACTGAGAAGAAGGGGGTAGAGATAGCACAGCCCATTGCTGAGACTATAGAGAAACCTAAGAAGGAGATAATCATTAGGGATATGGTGCCCATAGACGTGCCCATACTCAACAAACTCTCATTGCCCGCGAGGATGTCCCTTGAGGCCAAGCTACTCACAAAGTTTGGCGCAAAAGCACTGAGAATAATAAGCAAGATTGATGATGAGTCCGACATCATTAAACTATCAATAGAGAATGCAGTTAACCTTGATGAACTAGATGAGATGCTCTATTCCATAAGCAATAGTGGCGGGTGCACATTTGCAACGCTCTCGGAAGATGATATAAAGAGAAAGTATGGCGATGAAGCGCTTGAGATATACAAACGGTACGGGAGGGACGGCATAATACTATACGAACTCATAGGGAGGATGGACTCGATAAGAAAAATGGTTGACTTCTCGAGAGTTGACCCCAAGAAGGCTGTTGAGATCATCATTGAGATTAATGAACTGCTGGGGATTGAGGGTGTGAGCAAGAAGGACCTTTATGCAGAATTGGGCATAAAGTAAGCAACGGGTTAAGTAATAAGCTTTTTATTCATTTCCCGGTCTAAAACCATGCGAGAGTGATTTTGTGGATCAGTTTCACGGACGGTCATTAACGAACCCGCGCGGCGGGAGAAGGGTAAGGAATAGGGATAAGAGGAAGTATGAGTGCGGCGGGTACTTCTCAGCTCCTAAAGTGACTGGTAGAAGGGTTGTTGAAATGAAAAGAACAAGGGGCGGCAACCTTAAAGTCAAGGTGAAGGAGATAGATTATGCGAACGTCACACTCGAAGGGGGGCGGGTTGCGAAGGCAAAAATCCTCAAAGTAGTGTCAACACAGGATAACAGGAACTATGCACGGCAGGGGCTCGTAACAAAGGGAGCGCTCATAAACACAGAAGTTGGCGATGCAATTGTCGTGAACAGGCCAGCACAGGATGGAGTTGTGAACGCGAGAATTGTAAAAAAATAATCCTATCCTAGGATTCCTGTTTTTATATAAGAAACCCCTAACGCCATAAGCAGCAGGCCAGTTACTTTTGATAATATCAAGATAAAGCGTTCACCCACGACCCTTTTAATGCCAACTGCATTTCTCAGTATTAGCCAGCATATCAACAACGCTAGAGTTAGTGCAATTAGAACAGATGCTAAACCATAATTCTCCACAAGCACGATCAGAGTAGTAATGAGCCCGGGCCCAGTAAGAAGAGGGGTAGCAATTAAAACGGCGATCGAATCAAGGCCCCCATCTTTTATGGCTTGAAAAGGAGAGGTCCAGTATGCCCTCCAAACCCAAAAGCACCAGCACAATGCCACCGGCTGTCTTGAAATCGGATAACGTTATAGAGAGGATTTTTAAGAGCTCCATACCGCCGAAAATGAATACAAACGCGAGAGCCGCGGCAATAAGTATTGCCTTATTCGCTGTATCCTTTACATTGGCATCCTTCTGCCCCTTCATGTATACGAGAAACGGCAGCACACTTGCAAACGGGTCTATAATGATTAAAATAGAGACAAATGAAACTGCAATCGCTTCGAACAACATGAATATAGTTTTAGAAAAATAAAGTTATTAAGAGAAAACCCGCGCTTAAGAGTATATACCCTATACAGCCACCGGCTATTAGGATTAGTAAAACACCGTTCGGCCATTCTCTTGGGGTTGTTTGGGCCTGGGAGATAGAAAACTATTTAAACAAATTTCCATCCTAACCCACACGGTGAGCTCGTGGAAAATGATGATAAAATGAGTGATAAGGGCAAGATGCTGTTTGAGAGCGCGAATGCCCTTGTGGAGATGATATTCCATGATAATGGTATCAAGAGTGAGTTTACACCAGCGGATGAGGAGCTTATAAAGGAGACCCTGGGAAGGATAGATGCACTCGCGAATGAGGTTTGTATGATGCAACGTGATAATAACGAGAGCATAGACTTACTCAACACCACGTACAATCTCATTGATCTTGTGCGTCTGCGGCTCATCGAAGCGAGGCCCATTCCTCAAATACTTGAACGAGTTGTGGAGAAAACAAGAGAGACCGCCATGGTGCTTCAGGAATACCTCACGCCACAAACCGCAGAGCCAGACCGCGTTAAAAATGCAGGTGATGTAAACATAAAGCCAGCAGAGCAGAAAGAGATTAATGCGCCGCTTGGCATGAACACAAAGATATTCCTCACGTTTCATAATGGCACTCATGAAGAGAAGCTTACTCTCATAAAAGAGCTTGAGAACATGTTACTCATATATGAATATCTTGACCCTTTATTTAATGCATACCTTGATGAGAAAGATGCAGATATTAAGGAGAAACTAAGGATACTAATTGATGAATTTCTCCTAATCGAGAAGCTTGAGTATGTACCGCATGCAGTAAAAAATGGTGCTGACACAGCAAAGATACTTGCATTCATACCGCATTTAGAGATGAGTGCAAACTCAATAGAGGAGAAGGCGGCCAATGAAGAAGATGATGGCGTAAGAAAGAAACTGCAGGAGATCGCCATGCTAATCAGGAAGGATGTACCCATAAATAAGATACACAAAGCTCCAAGTGTGCCCATAAAACAAGACGCTGTGACACAACAGCAAAACGCGGTGGTCCCACAACTTCCTCCCACACCCACTCCTGCAAAGAAACAATCGATACCATCACCACCACCTGATGATGATGATGATGATGACAAGAACGATGTTTATTTTTTGGACCCGAAAGATGTAGAGATAAAGGAATACAACGAAATAAACGAGAGTGTGACCATCGCTTCTGGGCGCAAGAATGCGCCTGTCAAACCCGCTGAAGACACGGCCCGCACAGAAAAAACGACCGCTACAACTACTGCCCAGAGCGGGAAAGCAAAGAAGATGATGCCCCGCGTTAAGGAATACATCGAGATGCGCTTCAGGGGCGGCAGAGAGATAGAAGAACTTGAGCCGGCATTTAGGGCATGTGCAAACTTGCGTGATGTTGTGCTCCGTACATGCTTCCTCACAAACCGCGCGAGTGATGATGCAGCACTGCAACTCACAAACGCAATCATTGATGAGGTGCTGCACGGCAAGTGGGTCGCCTCAAAAGATATTATTAAGATTGCTGTGCGGGAGAGGGTGTACTTTGTCTCACCACATAGTGTGACGGCGCACAGCCATGAACTTAACAAAGCATTGCTTGATGTAGATTATGCTTTGTGGGCACATAGGAGCCGCCTAAGGACATACGCAAGGCGTATTGGCATTGCAGTAGCCATAGCCCTCGCATCAGCGGCCATGTGGTACTACCCGCCTCATGTTGATACACAAGAAGTGAAAAATGCAACTGTACAGACATACGTTGCAGGCAAGGGTATTGCAGAATCAGCCATCAACGCTATTGAAAAGAGGGTGCGTGCACTAAGGCAGATGGGAAAGAGCGCCACAGAAAAATATGAGAAAGTAAAGAGGGCAATAATACAGGACTAAATTGTTTAGGTATAACTCACAATTACCCGTTCCTTACTTCCAATCCCGCCAATGTTCACATTTATGTTTAGGCCACTGAGCGCACTTTCCATGAAAGATTGGAATATTCCTTTCTGTTTTGAAAGCGGGCATTTTTCATAGTTATCGCTCACATTTGCAAGCTCTGCCGCTTTCTCATAAGCCCGCTCATCATTCCCCAGCTCATCAACAAGCCCGAGAGAATATGCCTTCCTGCCAGAGATTATGCGCCCGTCGAGCACCTCATTCAATCCATTCCGCGAGAAGCGTGCATGGCCCTTCCTCCCTTCATAAACATCATCCCTGAAATTACTGAAAACTTCATCGATGAATTCCTTCAGCAACATGCCCTCTTGTTCTGTAAGGTTGCGGCCTATATCGCCCATATCCTTCTTATCACCTGAGGCGATGGTGGTATAGTTTATGCCGAGTGTGTTGAAAAGGCCAGCCAGCGATAGAGTGGATACCCTCACGCCGATACTCCCCGTTATCGTCTCCGGTTCTGAGATTATATAATCCGCCCCTGCGGCCGCATAATACCCGCCAGAAGCCGCAACGTTCCTGAAGTATGCAACAACCGGCTTTTTGGAGTCGCGCACACTCTCGTAAATCTCCCTACTCGCAATCACCTCCCCGCCGGGCGAGTCGATGTATAGCACGATTGCCTTAATATCATCCCTTGAGTTTGCCTCGTCGAGCATATTTATTATATCGTGCGAGGTGGGTGGCGGTGCAGGCGAGAAAATACTTTCCTCTCCAGCGCTATCCGATATGAAATCATCAACCCTTACCTCGGCAATGCACGGTTTTGAAAATAGAAGAATGCCCGTCATCTGACCCAGTGCGGCAATAGCGACAATAGCGACTGCAATCACTATGAGCACGAATACTGCAATCCCAATTAGCGAGAAACCTACCTCTTTTTTCATGAGTCTATTTTATGCCAGAGCATTAATTAATATAAAATTCATCCATGCTAAAATGGGATGTGGGCTTTGATCTGATTCACATCCTGCTTTTTCTGATCCCGCCATACGTGGCCAACGCAGCACCTGTCGTTTTAGGTGGCGGTGCACCCATCGATTTGGGGAGGCGCACATGGGACGGGAGGAGAATATTGGGCGACGGCAAGACCATAAGAGGGCTTGTTGCGGGGCTTGTTGCGGGGTTTACAGCTGGGTTTGTTGAGGCGTATGCTGTTGGTGAAGGTACACTGCTTACAATTGCCATACTCTCGAGTTGCGGTGCAATGGCCGGTGATATCATAGGAAGTTTTGTGAAGAGACGGCTCAATGTGGAGAGGGGAAGGCCATCGCTGGTGATGGACCAGCTGCTGTTCATAGTGCTCGCGATTGCATGTGCATACCCTGTGCTTTCGGTGCAAACCCCAGATATACTGTTGCCGGAGAGTGTGCTATTCATCCTTTTGTTCACGTATGTAATGCACAGGGCGATGAATATAGTTGCGAATAGAATGGGCCTGAAGAAGGTGCCGTGGTAAAGGTTGGGTGATTTGTTGAAAATAGTGTGTGTTACGGGAATGAGAGGGTGCGGCAAGACCGTATTCGGACAACTTGTGAGGTCTAAAGGGTATCCTGTATATGAGATGAGTAGTATTGTTGTGGAAATGATGAACAACGAGAATGTTATTATAAACAACAATACAATGCGCGAGTATGCAAAGGGCATAAGGGAGAAGTTCGGCAAGAGTGTGGTAGCAGAGAGGATGGTAGAGAAGATACAAAAAGAGAAGGTTAGCAGTGATGTGCTTGTGATAGTGGGGATTAGAGGGATGTACGAGATAAGAATGTTTAGGGAGACGTTTGGTGAAAATAATGTTATACTGCTTGCGATACACTCGCCGCCTCGGGTGAGGTTTGAGAGGGTTATAAACAGGGAGAGGAAGATTGATGACCCTAAGACTTATGATGAATTCCTGTGGAGTGAGGAGATTGAGCTCGGTTATGGAATATCAAAAGCCATTGCACTCGCAGATAAGATGATTGTCAATGATGGGAGTATTGATGGATTCATAGCTAAGTGTGAGGAGTTCATTAAAACAGTTGTGGCAGATGAGGGGGTAAAATGATACGGCTGAACATGGATTATAACGATGTGGGTGTATATTATGAGAGCACGCGTTTGCTCGACGGGCTTGGCGGGGTATACACTGCTATCGGCCACCTGCCCTATAAGGTTCTGGGGATAGATGTAGAGAAGATAAGGAGTATGGCAATGGATGCAGAGGGGGCGGATATGATCGCAGCACTACAAGGGATAAAGATGCCTCGTGATGCGTGCGGTGCGGATTACAGGCCCCTATGCGAATCTATAGTGTTTGAAGCACTTGTTGAGAGGTATTATGATAGTGCCGGCGGGATTATACCAAAAAATAATAATACTGTTGGTACAACACCCGCAAGATTCAAAAATAAGTTATTTTTTGTGTGTGATGAGAAGGAATGGGTTGCGGTAAAGAAGATGAGTGTACAGCCAGATACAACCCCAAGAGAGGTAGCTGCGTTCATGCTCGGTGTGAGGGCATCGGTGCTGGCTAAATACATGGAGTTGAAATACCCTGAGGCGGCCGTCACAACAGAGCTGGAGAAGAAAATAGGCAAGAAAAGGAAGAGCATGGGCGCACTGGCAGAGCTTTTTGCGGAGTATGGGAAGAATGCGGCTAAGTTTATTGTGGTTGCAAATGTCCTCGGCTACTCGGCCACACCAACACATGAGACGCTCAAAAAGGTCTTTTCTGAACTCAAACTCCCCGGTATAAGGGGGAGGCTGGCAAGAGGGTAGAAGGGGAAGAGGCCTTAAAAAAGGGGAGAACAACATATATATAATAAAAACACCATAAGTTTTAGTGATGGTCCCGAGGTTGAGAGTGTTTTTGCTGTTTGCAGTTTTCCTGTTCATTTCAGCGATAGCCTCGCCCAAGCTCATTACACCATTTGGGGAGGATAAGATTGTTACAGAAATCGAAATACAAACGCACTACCTCGGCGGGGATGAATATAATTTTACAGTGACCCTTTATGAAGTGCATGAGAACATAGCGAGTACTAAAGAGGAGACGAGTGCGATAATTGGGGGCAAGATGGTGGCCACCAACATTGCACTTATACCCTTACCATCAAAAACAGTAGTGCTAACGGTAGGTGAGGAGGAATTTTCAAAAATTACAAATGAATACGGGCAATATAGCGTTAAGGTGAATATATCAAAAGTTGTGACGTCCAATACATTTGGGTGTGCAGAGGTGGAGGCGCAGTTTAATGGTCATGATCCATACAAGGCATCCAAGAGCAATGCGGGGAGTGTGTGTGCGAGTACTGCTAAGAACTTGGCAGAACCGGTTGCAAAAGTTGCAGAAGAGACAATGAGTGATGGGGACAAGGCCAATGTGTGCATGATGTTCTTTGTATTTATTGGATTCTTGATTGCAGGGCTCTACGCCTCGGGTACTGACCCATTCAGGCTGTTGGATATCACCACACCCAGACTGCCCGCGGCGAGAAGGAAGCCAGAGATCCGCCTCAAGATTGAGGAGGATAAACTGCGCGGTATGAGGAAGTGGACGAAGCACGCCAAGACCGAGCTTAACGATCTCATAGATAAAAGTGCAAAGCAGATTGCAGAGAGTGCAGCAAAGAAGAATAAGAATAATGAAGAGAGCAGTGGGAATAAGGAAGAGAGTGCAGCAATGAAGGATAAGAATAAGAAAGAGATACGCAGAGAATTGAATGATGGGATTGAAAACATAAAAAGGCAGTTTAAAGAGATTCTTCGGTCGAGAACGGCAAATGTTGATACGATAAGGGCGATTGCCATTGAGAGGGACCTCACGCTTAATATGTATGAAAAGATAGGAAATTTTCTTTATTCCAAGGCACGTGAGATAGCTAGCGATGATATTGCAAGAGATATTGCAAAGATATGGGTGAAAATGCCTGCTCCAAGTAATAAGTTTAAGGAGAAGCTGCCCAGAGGCCTTGAGATGGCCAAACTATTCGCGCAGATGCAGCACGCCTCAGACTTAATCCATATGAGACAGAAGGGGCTTACCGACGCAAAGGGCACCATATCTGAATGGAGAAGAACTACTCAGATGATTCCAATTGTTGGCTATGCCGTAAATGTTGCGGACAACATACGCGGCTTTGTGTATGCACCCATCAAGTACTATAAGAAAAGGAAAGAGATTAGGACTGCTGAGAATGAACTAAAAGAGATTGAAAGGAAAAGAGAGGAACACATAAGTGGAGCTGTAGGAAAAGTGCTTACTGTAGATGAGAGGAAGAAGATAGAAGAACTCGACAATGAATATATACAAAAACTCATGAAGCTGAGAGAGAAGAAGACAGAGCCCCTGCTGCCAGATATAGTCAAGAGTAATGTAGAGGCATACTTGTATTCCACAAACCTTATGCGTGAGGTGGTGAATGCGGCCAACCATCTCCTGCTCAGAGAAATTGAGAGGCAAATAAATAATAAGGATGTATTCGATAGATTCTACGGGAAGGTTGTGGCAGAGCGCGACTTGTTTAAGAGATATGAAATGATAAGAAATAAGGCAAAGAGCCTTGAGCTGGAAAATACAGATGCTATGAAGGAAGCTAATAACCTTGTAGATACAATCAATATATACAGGAATGATGTGCTTGAAAAAGCAGAAGATATTATAGAAATAGCACGAAAACTTTCACAAAATCCCGAGAGGTACGGCCTGCTTGTAGTCGAGCAGAATGATGAGGTACGGAGATATATTGAGCTTGGTGAGTTTATTGAGGAGGAGGTGCTGGAGAAGTGCAGAAATGAAGGGTTCACGGCGGGTATGAGATATTTCAAAGAGAAGAGTGGGATTGAGGATTATGATAAGATAAGAGAGACGCATGCAGAATTTGTCGAATACGGCGGAAGGTACAGTGAAAGGCTTGAAGATATAAAGAACGACCCGGAGATGTTCTACTTCCTTCTGCACAGCAGGGTGTTCTCACGTCTGATTGAATACCTGGACAGCAGGGGCATACTGCCATCCACAATGGACAGGAGGCAATTTGAGAGGCTGAGCAGGTATTTTGCGCGAGAGCTTGCATACATTGATTCCATAACCGGTTCTGTGATAATGCAGGATGAAGCGGAGAGAAGAAAGAGTACGGTGCGTGAGCGCACACTCAACTCGTTGGTAGAGGTGCTCACAGAGAATGGGGCTCAAGTAACGGAAAAGGTGGCTGGGGACATTGCTAAAACACTTGACCACATCAATGAGGATGCAAATTCTCAAGATAATATCTCGAAACTGCAGAAGGATATTGCGAAAGGAAACCTTATGGAGGAGGCCATAGTTGAGTGGGCGAAGATGCGTGCACTCGATAGAATGATTGGCGTCACCAAGCCATCGGGGTTGGAGCAGGATATAGTATACCTGGCAAACAAGAGTGAGAGCGAAAAGGATGCTTATAATGAGATGATGCTGAGGGGCATTGAGTATAACAATACTGGGGTACACAGATGGGGCATACTGAAAATCAATAATGAGTTGAGGATAGTAAATGACATTGACCAAACTGCCCTGTTAGCGGATGAGAGTGAAATCAACAGCGTGCTCTATCCTGCACTCATGGGATTATTCAAGAGTGAGGCAAGTAAAACTAAAGAGAGGAAATATTTGTATGCTACGAGAACAGTTAATGGGAGAGAGGAGGTTACCGTAGGAGATGTTGTTAACCCAACAGAAAGGGATGTAACAGCCCTCCTAAGAGTGTTTAATGAGGCATTCAACGAAGAGGAGCGCACGCAAATGTGGTCGCAGCTCGAGGAGAGAATAAAAAATGTACTGGAAGGACAGGGCAAAGGAAATGAGCCAGTTAGGAAATACTTAAATTATTATAGGGCACAGGAAGTGCTCGTTAGAATGGATAAAGACGTCAAGAGTGTTTTGATGCCTGCACTCATGAGGTTCTTCAAGATGGTTAAGGAGGGGAAAAAGTCGGGATATAATGATTGCGGTGGGATTGCGTATGAAGACCTCTATGTTGAGAAGGTTATCAACGGGGTGAAGCATGTTGCAGTTAAGGGGTTTGTTGACCCTACTGAGAATGAGGTAAACGCACTGTTAAGAATAGTGACGAAAGAACTCGCCCACAAGAGGGAGCAGCTGGTTAAGGAGGTAATGGACGAGTTAGAGAGTCGGAGAACGGATATTGGTGAGAATGAGCGAAAGAGTATGGCACAGAATTACTTGGGATTCTACGGGAGGCTTGAGGGATTTGGTGTGCTCTACCCTGCATTATCCTTGTCGTATGAGGCTGGGGAGAAGTTCCCGTGGATACAGGAGGCTAAGGGCAATTACAGAGCAATAGGAAAGGAGAGGCCTTATGAAACAATGGGCCCTGCGGACCAACTCGTTAACTATATGGTTGAGAGAAAGGAGACTGGCGAGAGGGTGCTCAAAAGACGCGCAGATAAAAACTGGCTCAGGAGTTTCTATGACTGGCTCGCTATCCAAGCAGGTTCTTTTATTGGCGGTCAATATATCGGGACGATGGCTGAGGCGGCGGCCAGCGTTGTAGTATATACAAGGCATGCGGAGTTCATAAAACGTGGTGTGAGTGGATATACTGGGATGTTATCTTCTATAAATGATATCGAGGACCTCTCGAAAAACGTGCTCAAAAATGAGGGGTTGGCAAAGAAACTGCTCGATATTTACAAGTGGAGAGTGGTGCAAGAAAAAGAACATGAAATGAAAGATGAAGACTTTTCAGCACTTAAGGAATCCATTAATCCTAAAAAACTGCTCAACGACCTCATAGCCGAAGCGGAGAAAACAAAAGAGGAATACGAAATACAGTTGGGGCGCATCACAGATGACAAAAAATCAATGGTCCCAGGAGACCCTCACTATGAGCGGCTCTCGCGCATCGAAACGGAGATAAACACAGAGATTAATGGCCTAAAAAATGCAATAAACAGCGTAAACAAAGCCAACTTAGACTTTTGGGAGGATACTGATAGGGTGATTGAAGCATTCAGTGATCATGTTGGCTCATACTTGATGATGGAGGGCCTCAACGATATGAATACTAAGAGCAGATATTGGTTTGAACAGTATAGACAGCAGCTTAATGCATGCGAGGAGGATAAGAAATTGATCGAGGGTAAGGTTAAGGAAGTGGTAGAAGATATAAGAGGGGTGCTTAATGAACTGCCCAATTATGCTGATGAACACGATACGTTAGAGAAAATGGGCGAAAGAATAGATAAGATTGCCGGTGAGATTAAGAGCGTATATGCACTGCTTGGGAATGCGAAGAATGCGCTCCAGCAATACCAGAATGAGCTGGCTAATGCGGGAAGAGATACAACAGATGTAAGGAGGGAGAAAAACCATATAGGAAAATTACTGGGTGAAATTGATAACGCGGAAACACTGCTCAATAATGGCATAAACGAGATTTCCTCGCTATCCAGCCAACTGTCTACACAGGCAGATAACAAAAAAACACTCATCGATTCCACTGAAGATATTAACCCAGAGAACATACTGGAAAGATTTGGGAATATACTGGAAAGATTTGGGAATATAAGAGAATCGCTTGGCGACGGTGGAGCTGTTATAACCCCGCTCACCAATGCACACAACAATCTGCAGAACACTGTGAGCACGCTGGAAAAGGTGGTTAATGGACTAAATAATATTGCTAGTGCACTCAGCAAAATAAATGATAAAAGAGTACAAAATGCAATGGAGACCATCAAAAATGTTTCAAGCAAACTTGAGAATAGCAGGGGCGCGATTGGCCGTGAGAGTGCCGCATTTGCAGACATAGAGGGAAGGATTAAGAGTGAGTATAGGCCTTCTTTAAATGCAGTCAAAGAAATGCTGGCAGTTGACATAAGGCCGAAAGTGGTGAGCCTGAATAATAGGTATAAAGACCTCAAAGAGATGGAAAAGAGACTGGATGCGGATATGAAGATTAGCTTGTTGGTGAGCAGGCCGACTAAATTCAGCTGGTTGAAGAGAACTAAGTACTTCACTGAATTCGTGAAGTCCCTCTTTCACTACAACAAGGCCAAGGCCGCTGAATATGACAGTCACATAACTCCAAGTGGGATTGCAACGCCCAAGAATGACCTTGTAAAGGAGGTGTTTGAATACTCAAACAAGGTAAAACAGGCTGGTGCACAAAGGTCAGAGTTGGAGAAGATTGTAGACGCGCGTATGAGGAATATGGCATTCATAGTAGACAAGTTCCTTGATTATGCACAGGCACAGTACTCATCCATGCGGGCAGGGATGCACGGTAGGGTAGGGGCATTTGGGCTTGATATAAGCGGGATAGCTGGTTTTCAGTTTAGTGGGCCTATTGCATCTTCACTGATACAAAGTATGGGAACGTACGGTAAATATGCAAACAAGGGCTGGTTCACAGCAGTGCTGTTGTCATATCCCATAATGAAGGCACAACAGATGTACAAGAGGAGGTATGCAATGCTCATGAAATTCTCGAACATACCTGCAGTGTACGCACCTATGGGTAAAGGACAAGACAGCATAAGCCTGCTGCAGGCATACCTTTACACAATGTTCAAGAATAAGGTTGCAAGGATGGGTGAATCGCTCAGGGCAACTGCTGCTGGGTTGCCCCCGCGCACATACTTCCCATACCTACTCACTGCAAACCCATACGGTGAGGTAAGAATGAGTGAGTTCATGGAGATTATGTTTGGAGGCTTAGTAGGCTTTAAATCAACACCGCGGGGCCCACGTGACATAATCAACTATGAGCTCTATAAACCCAACGACCTTGTGATGGACTTTAAGGATATGATCTACACTATGAAAGAGGGGCGGTCGATGAAGAAGACGCCTGAGCATCTCATGGATGTGGGTATCTACGGCAGTGCGGCCAACACGAAATTCATAGCCGGCAGGGAGATTGAGTACTTCCCCAGCGCTCTTGGCACGGGTGCGACTATGTATCCGCAAAGAACATTCAACATGTTCAACTACAACCCGCACTTGAGCCTGCCAGGTATGAGGTACACGGCATATGGAGATATCTATAGGAGAACGCAGAAGCCGGTTACTGTTGCAACCGAGATGATACAGCTCACTGCCTTATCAAAGAGGGAGCACCTGCTTCCAATGGTGTTTATGCCATCAGTGATGCTTGCGGCAACGGGCATGTGGCCACCGCTTGCCATGTTAATGGTCTACGGGTACAGGAGGGGTTTGTTTGGGTTTGCTAAGAAATCATGGTACTTTGCAAAAGAACACATTCACCCAGAGACAGACATGTGGATAAGAAGGAGGATTGAGAGAAGGTTGATGAGTGGGATGTACTTTGGAGGCGAAGGAAGTTACATTGAATGAAGAAGGGGGGAGGACGGAAAAGAAAGGATTTGGGGGATGATGAAGTATGGATAATAAAATACTGACGCCGTTATTCTTTGTGCTATTCCTTGCACTGCTATCTTCTGGATGCTTACAACCACCTGAAGAGTTTAATGATGTAACGCTCAAAGCAGCGCCGAATGTGATAAACACTGTTGATTGTACGTGTATGCTCTGCACCAACAGTACTGGCAGCTTTCTGCTCGATGCATTAACCCCAAACAATGACCTCAAGGATGGGTCGTGCTACTTCAAGCAGAACTGCTCGCGCATGTTCATATACGAATATCTAAATTACGATTCGCTCAATTTCGTGAAGGACTTTGGAGTGGGGCAGGGCGCCTCATATACTGAGTTTGAGGAGGCTAACCTGAGGTGCAATGCACATCAAGAGTATGTAGTTAAAGTGCTCTACAGTAAATACAGGCCGCCGTTCTACGACAAGGCGGGGCTGGGTGGTGTGCTTGATACGAGTGAAGGTAATGCGATTGAGTGCGAGCTCAAAAAGGGTGTAATACCAATCTACATATTCTATACAGAAGGCACGTATATTGAGAGCAAATGGATAAAGGACTTCATGATGAATGCGGATATAGAGGGGTCTGTATTTCTCGTGCCTGAGGCACTCTTTAATGAGACGCCAGATACTGTGGAAAAGATTAAAAAACAGGTGAACACGATATATGATAATTGCAATGTTAAAACGAAGCAGTTGTGTGTGAGATGGGAAACAGTGGAGACAAGTTTCGACCCTGTTACTGGCATGCCTGTCACAGTAGAAAATTGTACCGAGAAAGAAACGATGGAAATAAGAGGGTGCAAGATTGCACTGTTTCCAAACCAGAGCAATCCATTACCAGATGAGCCGGACAGCATATTCACGGTATTGGACAGCGTGAAGAACAGTGCGCCGGATATGCTCAAAAATAAGACAACTGCAATAATCACTATACTCAACATAAACAAAGATGATTACAATTGCGATGGTGGGTTTGCACTCGCACTTGCAATGAATAGGAGCAGGTATATCCTCAATAAGTATGAAAAGCCGTCATTCCTGATACTATCAATAGACGAATCATGTAGAGGCAAAGAGAAGCAGATTGCACAGGCAGCCTACACATCGATTGAGTATATGAGAATGACGGGCATATTTGGGATGGCATATTCGCAGTATTTTGACTTTGATAACAACCCACTCAATGGAAAGAAGAGTGCAATAAGTATCGCATCAAATCAATACAGCGTAGATATGGATGATTGGGTCAAGTTGTGCAAGTACTATAACGACATGCCGTATAAAAAAGAGCCGATAGTATTCCAAAGCAACGGCGTTAACATTACTAATGTGTGCGAATACCTGAGCGTGCACAGGATGCGGGCCATAAACGAAACAGACCTCAATAAGTACAATACGCAGATTAGTGTAGGTTCTGGTTCGATTAGTGACTACTCGCTCTGTATCCCAGAGGTCGATTTTGGAGATATGGAGACGATTGCAGATCAATGGACTCAGTGGAAAGATTACATAGTTTCTACAGAGCCGGAAGATTGCAGATGGGGCTATCCTAAGGTTGAGATAAATGCTGAGAGATGTAGCATAAGCAGGCATCTCCTGCGTGCGTTCGAGAAAGAGAGTGTGGAGTTCAACTGCAGTGATTGGTATGACACTGAAAAGGAGCTGGCTGACAATGGGCTAATAAGCTACGATAACCTCAAACCGACAGGGGATTATTGGGAGGAGTTGGGGAAGGTTGCGTTCATGTACGTGCTCAAGAAAGAAAAACCTGAATACTACAACGCGATCTTGAACGGCAAGCCTATCGATGGGAGCGGTGGTACAATCGTGAATATGGATAACCTATACTTAATATGTAATGGAGTGGCTGGAGGGGGCTCCACACACAGTAGCGGGAACAATCAACAAGGGTTTACTCAATACCCACTCCCCTGTCAAGTACTGAAAGATTATGCTGAGTACAGGGACAACTGCGAGCTTAACGATTTGTTCATGTCAATAACTGGCGTAGATATGCCCAGAGAGCAGACACAGCAGGGAGGGGGCGGGCAGGGATCAACAACCAAGTGAGAGCGAAAAAAGGCGCTTGTGAGAAAGAAAAGAACCCTATGCCATGTATTTTTTATCTGCCTCAGCCACTATCCTATCCATCGCCTCTTCCAAATCATCCCTACTGCCAGCAAAAACTATCCTGAAATAGCCTTCCCTTCCGAAACCGCTCCCGGGCACTGCAACCACCCCTTGATTCTTTATGAGGTCTGCCACGAATGATGAGCTCTTCTGCCTCCAGTTCATCTTCAAGAAGGCATATAATGCAGCATCAATCTTATTTACTGAGAGTGCATCCGTTTCGCGCACTCTCTTTTGCACGATAGCGGCATTTTTCATGAGTGCACTCATGTAAGGCCGTAGGAAAGCACGGTCAAAGAGAAGATGGGGCAATGCGTACTGAAACGGTGCGGGTGAGCTCAACCTCAACTGAAGCAGTTTCTCAAAGTTTTCACGCAGTTTATTCAGGGATTTATCCCTCCCAAACACTGCCCAGCCAAGCCGCCAGCCGGGCACACGGTGCGATTTGGATATGCCCCCCAGCGTGATCACTCTATCCTCCTCACTCCCTGCCTGTGCATAACTCATATTACCATCAAAAGCCATCTCAGAGTATATCTCATCTGAAATCAGGATTGAACCACGCGAGAGCACCGTCTCCTTAACCTCATCAAGCATTTTTTTGTTGAGGTTTGAGCCCATAGGGTTGTTTGGGTTTATGAGAACGACTGCTTTTGTTTTTTTGCTCATACTTCTTTCCAAGCGCTCTATATCCGGGTAGCCATTCTCATCAAGGTCATAGAAGTTTATGCGCAACGAGTACAGCCTAGCAAGGTTCTCATATAATGGATAGTACGGCCGCGGGAGTGCTATCGATTCGCCCCGGTTGAAAAGCGATAGGTAAAGCAGGTTTATGGCCTCAGTCACACCAGAGGTCATGTACACATCATCGCTCATTATGTGAATGTTGCGCTCATTATAAAAACGGGCAACCGCCTCCCGCGCTTCCACACAACCGTTGGATGGGGAATAGAAATTCTTACCTGCAAGTATTTGCTGTGCCGCCGCATCACAAACAACTCGGGGGGTGTGCATACCCAGTCTAACGGGGTCGCCTATGTTGAGATGGAACAGCTTCTTCTCTTTTCCGTATTTCTCTGCCAGTGCTTCGATTGCACGTATTGGATATACTATCCCATCTAAGTTGCGCGAATATAGTTTCATGAAAAATTCATTGCAAAGGAAATATTTAAAATTGTGCACTGTGATAGGTTGTTTTATGCCGATACTTGATGACGTCACATTGACACTCCTTGAGAATGAGTTCAGAAAAAACCTAAAGAAAGGCACCACACTCGAGGTCTTGGCGTGCCCCCACTGTACTCTCTGCAATACCATTACGCTGTTTCTCAAGAAGATATGCGATGTATCAAAGGGCAAGATAAAAATGCATGAGAAAAAGGATATGGCACTCTGCCCCGGGATAAGAATACTTGATAACCTGGTTTACAGGGGGATGCCTACAGGAACACAGACTGGGCCGTTCCTGCACTTTCTGATTGACAACTCAAACGGCACGTACTTTTGCGGTGATATGGTCGCAAAGGAAATAAGGGCCATAAAGGATAGCGTGACAGTTGACGTCTACATATCGCCTGCATGCCCCCTCTCGCCCCTACAGGTGCGGTGGGCGTATGAATTTGCATCGCTCAACAAGAACATCAAAGTAAAGATTGTTGACTGCGTGCAGTTGCCGGAGCTTGCTATAAAGTATGGGGTGGGTGCTACACCAAAGACAGTAATAAACGGCCGTATAAGCATAACCGGCCAGATGGACCCGGATGAATTCCTGCGGAAGATTAAGCTTGCAATTGAAACGAAAAAATCGGATTAATCATTGCTTTACATAAAGCGTCTGGGTGGGGAAGGCCATATCTATCCCCTCCTTATCAAATGCCTTCTTTATCTCAAGGTTTACTTCGTTGGTAGTATTCCTGTACTCATTAAGGTCCTTGATCCAGTACCACACACTTATGTTGAGCGAGTAGGGGCCGAACTCAACAAATTTTACGTCATACTCGCTGATGTTTGGGTGTGCGGCCAGTATTTTCTCCAAAATCTTCATTGCTCTCGAGAGTTTTTGATAGTTTGTATCGTATGTGAGGCCTATATTAAGGTCAATCCTGCGCTTTGTTACCTCGCTTAAATTCTCAAGGATATCCGTTGAGAGCTTGTTGTTTGGGACGATAAGCCTTGTACCGTAGAACGTTTCAAACTTAGTGGTTCGCAGGCTTACCTCGCGCACAATGCCTGCGAAATCGCCGAATTTGACCGCATCACCAACCTTGAAGGGTTTACTCGTAAAAATGATAAGCGAGCCGATGAAGTTGCTTATTGTATCCTGTGCGGCAAGGGCTACTGCAATACCGCCAATGCCAAGGCCCGCTATGAGTGCGGTGACATCATAACCAAAGTTGCTCAGTATAAAGATTAACGTTACTAATATTACAACAATCTGGATGCTCTTTCTTAGTATTGGAAGGATTTGGTCATCGAGCCGCGATTCAGACTTTTCAATATACGGCTTTATATAGTGTATAAGAAGTGCATCGAGAATGCGCAGTGTGAGCCAGGCAACATCTATTATTATGAGTATCTTGACTGTGTTGTTGAGCACGGCGTAGATATATGTGCCCTCAGTCAGGAACACAACATTGCCTAAGTAGACGCCCAGCACAATCACGAGCATTGTGAGAGGAAGCTCCACTATGCCTACAAGAAGGTCATCCAAGTAAGTTTTTGTCTTCTCAGTAATCCTGCGCGCATAGTTCTTGAATAGGTAATACACTACCTTGGAGAGTATTATGAATACAAAGACCGTTACGAACAGCATGAAATACTGGTAAAGAGTATTGCCGAAAAGTGCTATTTCATGTGAGAGTGATAACGCTTGGAATAGTGTGCTGATGTCCATTGGGTTTCTTTAGAAAAACTAAACATTAAAAAACTAACAGAAAACAATAAATGGTGTGCCGAGGTGGCGGAATCCGGTAACGCGTACGCCTTGAGTCGCTGAGGGGAGGTCTCCCCTCGTGTGGTTCACACCTCCCCCTTCATCATTTTAGTGAAGGGGCGATGCTAAGGGGCTTTCTTTAGTGTCGGTTTCTTTCTCTCCGAGAAAGAAAAGGA
>DYJQ01000004.1:0-11810 GCA_020723045.1 Candidatus Micrarchaeum sp. | reverse complement strand
CTTTCTTTAGTGTCGGTTTCTTTCTCTCCGAGAAAGAAAAGGACAGCGTATGTCCGAAAGGACTCGAGAGTTCAAAGTTTTTTCCTTTTGGGGGAAAAGTGTATGCCAAAGAAAAACTGAAAATCTCTCCCTCGGCGCTTTTTTTATCATTTTAAATCGAGAAAAGAAATCATATCCCCCATGTTATGGACTTCTATGAGATTCATAATCTCAGGCCTCTTGGTACGCACCGCCGCTGCAAATACAACCGTGTCCCGCTCATCGAGAAGGCCCTTCTCCAGACATAAGAGGGCGGCGCGCTGGATTATATGATGCTCTGGCCTCTTATCCCACCTCACTGGGGTTACATTGTATGAAAGGTTCAGCTCAAGCGCCACATCATGTTCAGTCGTTATCGCAATGATGGGTTTTGGCAGTTTGAAACGAGAGATCAAGTGCGCGCTGTAGCCGGACCGCGTGATCACAATAATCTTGCTTATCTCTTTATTTGATGCTATCGAGTAGATGGTCCTGCTGAGCGTGTCTGAGATGGAGTCTATGTATGGGGGGCGAAAATCCCGCACTATTTTTGTTTTTACATGTGACGCGATCCTGCCGCCAACCTTCTTCACCACCCTTACAGCTTCAAGGGGGTACCTGCCCACTGCAGTCTCATTTGAGAGCAGGATGGCATCCGTACCGTCAAGGACTGCATTTGCGATATCACTCACCTCTGCCCTTGTGGGCGCAGGGTTGCTCACCATCGAATAAAGGACCTGTGTTGCAACTATGCTCGGCTTTGCGTAGCTGTTGGCGAGCGCGACTATCTCCTTCTGTATTATTGGCACCTCCTCCGCGGGGATCTCAATGCCCAGGTCGCCCCTCGCGATCATCACACCATCCGCTTCATCAACTATCTCTTCAATGTTCTTCACACCCTCCCAGTTTTCAACCTTTGCAATTATCTTTGCTGAGGTATGCTTCCTCGCCTTCTGTATATCCACCTTGCTCCGCGTGTACGAGAGTGCAACAAAGGCAGGGGTTGTTGACATTAAGGTCTCTATATCGCTGGGCTTGAGAATGGGAAACTTGAGCGAGCGGCCCTTCAAGTTGGCGGCCATGCGGTCTTTCAAGGTTACGTCATCCATTACCTTGAACAGCATGCCCTTGGCCGTGCTTGAGATGAGCTTGAGCTCTTTCATCCCGTCATTAAGATAGATGGAATTGCCAATAGTGAGATGGTTTTGCAAGTCTTGGTCAAAAACCACACCTTGTTCCGAATGCCTGCCGACGAGCAATGTGTCCCCTTTACCCAACTCCAGCCTTCCTTTCATGTGCAGGCGCACTTCGGGCCCGCTCGTGTCAATCATTATGGGCTTTCCATACTTGGCGAGTATGTTGAATGTAGCGATTGCACTTGGAGGGTCCTGATGTGAGATGTTGAGACGGATAACATCGCTCTCTTCACATAACTGTTTAAGGGCCTTCGGGTCATACACAGAAGGGCCGTATGTAGCGACTATCTTTACCATGATGTGATATTAGGCGGCTAATTTAAAAAGAGAATTATCAATGAGAGCTCCTGCCGGGAGATTCAGACGCGCCGATGCACACGCACCAGCAGTGCATTTGAACCCGGGTCTTCGGCGTTCCCCAGCAACAGGGCCAGCAATATACAACCCTTTTGATCTGCTGTGAGAGGCCAATGTCCTTGACCGGACTAGACTACAGGAGCCCGTAGCATCTTTTAGAGCGAATAATGAATTTAAATATTATCAAAGAAGCTTTACTCATGATAAGAAAGGTTCTTATATTTACAGCCTTGATTTTCGGACTCATTATACTGGCGGGGTGCACCCAGCCCGTTGAGGAAGCGCATGAGACTTATGCGGAGAACAAAACCAACGGGACCAATATAACTAATGAGACAAGCGCCCTGCCGATCATCACCATCGGCCCGTGCAATTCAACTGATAGACGTGAGGTTGACATGTGCCTGCTGAACAATTCTATGTGCGCGGATATAGCGAGTGATGATGTGAGGGATGAGTGCTATTACAATGGGCTGAACTGCACGGCCATACACAACGAAAGCTTCAAGAGCGAATGTGAGATAAAGGTAAAACTCATGGAGTGCGAGATGCAGTCTGAGGATATAAATCTGTGCAAGGCGCTCGCAACACATGACCCGTTGCACTGCGGTGCAAATGCTGATTGTGTGCTAAGATATGCAAATAAAAGTGGCGATGAGACTGCGTGCCGCCTGCTCTCGGATTACAGTGCAACGGCGTGCAGGGCGGTTGCGGCTAACGATTATGGAATGTGCTATTCAGAGTTGCAGTATGATGCAACAAAAAAGGAGTGTCTCAAGCTGTTTGCACAGTATACTGGGAAAGACGGGAACATATGCAACAATATAAGCTCGCACAGTTATAAGGAGGATTGTTATAAAGGCGTTGCAGAGGCAACGGCTGACTATTCAAACTGCCTGCTCATTGAAACGTATAACCTGCACAAAGAGTGCTTACTCAACGTTGCTGTGCAGACGGCAGACCATACCATATGCAATCTAACGAGGTTGGCATACTCAACAGCGGTGCGCAATCAGGATGTTAATTTCTGCATGACGATGGTTGCAACTGCGCACTACAAACCGCAGTACTGCCAGGATGTCTACGATGCAAAGTATAAGTGGGAATGCTTTGGAAACAGTATTGTGGATGGCAAGGTGAAAAAGGAGGACTGCGACCAGATTGATAAGGCCTTATATAAGGAATGGAGTGAGGAGTGTTATAAGAGAGTGGCAGAAACAGAAACGTAAATTAGTAGTAGTGTTTAGTGTTTTTGATTTTAGTTTGTTTTTAGTGTTTGGATTTCAGTTGTTTTAAGACGAAAAAGCTCTCGCGCTCCATCTCCTCAAGACGCAATGTTATCTCCTTGCCCTCCTTATCGAGCTTTGGCATTATGATATACTCGAGTGCATTCACACGCCTTTTCGTCTTCTCGATCTCGCGTATTATGCGTTTGAGCGCATTTTCACTCTCCGCAAGCTCCATTACCATCTCAAGAATCTTTTTGAATGATGTGACAATCTCATCTATGCTATAATCCGTTGCGAGTGTACTGTACATCGATTCGCCGCCCTTCTGCTTCTGCACCTCCGGGATGCGCACACCCATAACGTTGCGCTCTCTCACCTCAACCATATACGGCTCATCCATCCCCTCGGCAGCCATGCTGAGGATGAGTGGGCCATGCCTAACCTCTACCACCGCCATCTGCTGGTAGGCTTTGAACAACTCCTCATTGAGCTTGTCGCGCAGGTCGCTCGCCTTGCTGTATATCTTGAAGAATTCCATTATGAGTGCATCGCGCTTCTGTTTTAGGAGCTTGTGGCCCCTCGCCGCAAGCTTTTTCTTGTCCTTTATCTTCATGAGTTCCATGCGTGTGGGGATCAGCTGTTCGGACATGATGCTATTAAATTGTGTTAATATTTAAAGCGTTTTGCAACGAGAATAACAAGGCCACATATGAAAAGAGGGAGGCACACAATCATGAAGATAGGGCTTGAGATTCATCAACGCCTGAATACGGGTAAGCTGTTCTGCAGGTGTCCGTCAAATTCGAAAGGCCTCATAAAAGGGATGCTTTACAGAAAACTCCATATAGTTAAGAGCGAGCTCGGCGAGAAGGATGTGGCCGCTATCCGAGAGGAGCTCAAGGATAAGACGTTTGAGTATGCAGTATATGACAATTCATGCCTTGTGGAGTGTGATGAAGAGCCCCCGCACGATATCAACCCGGCTGCGCTGAGGGTGGCTGTTGCAGTTGCACGCTATCTTAACCTGAAGCTTGTGGACCAGATTTTTGTGATGAGGAAGATGGTTATAGACGGGAGCAACACCTCCGGCTTCCAGAGGACTGCGCTCGTCGGCCTTGACGGGAAATTGAAAAACAGCAAGGGCGATGTTGGGATACAAGCCCTCTTTATTGAAGAGGAGAGCGCGGGCATCATGAATACAGAGGGTAAGATAGCGGGCGGGCCTGAAGGAAAACGTGCAATGTTCGGGCTCAACAGGCTTGGTGTGCCGCTTATAGAGATTGCGACTGCACCCGATATAATTGATGGTGTGCATGCAAAGGAGGTTGCCGAATCGCTGGGTATGATGCTCAGGATGACGGGGATGGCCGCGAGAGGCATCGGCACAATAAGGCAGGACCTCAACATCTCGGTGGAAGGCGGTGCAAAGGTTGAGATAAAGGGGGTGCAGGAGCTTGATGATATCCCCATCATAATAGAGAAGGAGGTACAGAGACAGCATAAGCTTATCGAGATAAACGGGCTCATCAGAGAGAATAAGCCCGAAGAACTGCGGCTTGTTGACGCTACGCAGGCATTCAGGGATGGAAAGGGATGGCTACACAAGGCAATTGCGGGTGGCTCAAAAGCGGTGGGAGTTGTACTGCCCGGGCTTAAGGGCGTGCTGGGGATTGAGCTTTATGCGGGGAGGAGGTTCGGCACAGAGTTGAGCGATTATGCAAAGACGTTTGGGTTTGGCGGTATAATACACGGTGATGAGGATTTCAGCAAATACGGGGTTGATAAGGCGGGCGTTGAGAGAATGTTCCCTTCCCTAAAAGATAATGATTCGTATGCAATACTCATAGGGAATGATGAGAGGAAGATGAGGCTTGCGTTTGAGGCCATAATTGAGAGGGCATACCTCAAGAGAGTGCCAAGGGAAACACGCAAGGCCGTTGCGGAGGGCGGGTCGCAGTATATGAGGCCCATGGCCACGGGTGCAAGGATGTACCCAGAGACTGATGTTGAGAGCATATTGGTAGATCAGGAATTGATTGATGATTCCACACAGTACCTTCCAAAGGATTATAATGAGCTGCTCAAGACGATTGAAGGACAGACGAATGGCGATGTTGCAAGACAGATTATAAAGTCAAAATACCTTGAGTTGTATTTAGATGCAGTATCGCTGGGCATTGACCCCATGATAGTTGCAACCACCATCACCAATACATGGGTATCCCTCTCAAGGGACGGCCTGGACATTGAATCGCTGGATGATGAGAAAAAGTTAACAGTACTTACGAAAAATAAAGATGGAGTGATAACAAAAAAGGCCATAGAGGAAGTGTTCAGGCAATTGTGCAGGAGCCCATCAAAAAGTGTTGATGAAGCAATACGCGAGAATAACCTGTCAAGGATTAGCGGAGAGGAGCTGAAGAAAGTTGTCGAGAAGGAAGGGGGGAGCGTGCAGGCCATAATGGCAAAATACCGGCTGAGAGTTGATGCAGAAGAACTCATGAAAATGATTGGAAAAAAATAACCCGGTTTGTTTGCGGCAGCGCACAAGTGTGAAAATCCAGTTTAGGATTTCCAGTCTTCATCCTCATAAATAGCAACCACTAATGAACATACTGGGGTCTTTTTGCACACCGTGCCGATTATTTCCCTGTGTATCGGGTAGTTTTCGTTGCGCATGTGCTGGATATGATTGAGTGATAGGTCTATCTTCTCACGCACCGATTCCTCGCTGTCACCGTGATGCTCCACAAAATAGCCGGAACCGTCTGGACGCTGGTACCACCCAACACCCGAGTATACGTGCTCCATAAGCGTCTGCGTTGAGTTCCTGCTCATCACCACATAGAGGCGGTTGCCGTACTTAAACTGCCTCCCTGTCTTTTTGACTGTGGTTATTTTAGCACTTGCGGGTATGACTGAACTAAGGGTTATGAGATTCATATTCTCTATGCCTGCCTTAGCCAATGCGCTATGGAACGCAGCAAGTGTTGTGGGGCCTTCCCCAGTTGCAGAAATAATCTCTATATCCATGTATTCACTATAAATGTGCAACTCTTAAAAATATTATCACATAATGTTCCTTTGATGAACCGCTTAATAGAGAAAATCGCAAAAACGGACAGTAAAGTAAAGCGCATAATTGATGAGCGATGGGATGATTTTACAGCCATGCACAGGACGGGTGAGGATAAATGGTTCTCAGAGCTGTGCTTCTGTATACTCACGGCCAATACTTCTGCAGAGATGGGGGTGCGCGTACAGAAGGCACTCGGCTATGAAGGGTTTGCGAAAATCCCGGATAAAAAACTGGCACGTGCACTAAGGGATGCGGGGGCGAGGTTTTACAACACGAGGGCTGGGTATATAATCGCGGCAAGAAGGTATGACGGAAAGCTTAAAGAGACGATAACGGGGCTCGGCAACCAGTTCAAGGCACGCGAATGGCTGTTCAGGAATGTTAAGGGGATAGGCTATAAAGAGGCGAGCCATTTCCTAAGGAATGTTGGGTATGGCAATGTTGCAATACTTGACAAGCACATACTCAACATACTGCGCAGATACGACCTGATAGGCGATTTTAAAAGGGTTGGCAAGAGAAGGTATATCGCGATTGAGCATGTGCTAAGGCATATCGCGGAGACGGCGCACATGCCACTCGGGAAGCTGGACCTCTACCTGTGGTATTTCAAGACGGGGAAGGTGCTCAAATAATTTATGGTGGTAATGAGTATGCTTAAACTGAAGAGCGGTATTGCAGAAGACATAGGACGGATACTAAAATCAGAATTTGCACTCGACCTTCCTCAAAGCGAAATACTCAATATGGTGCAAGATGGCGGGATTGAGGGTGTTGATGTAGAGTGCAGGATCGCGTTCAGGGTTGCCAAACAGCTAAGAATGGCCCCTCAGGAGATTGCACAGAGGATTATGGCGGGCCTCAAGAGCGAATACTACACAGTAAATAATGCGAATGGCTACTTGAATTTTGCGTTTACTGACAAGTTCTACTCTGAATTTGTTGAACGCGGAGAGGGAGAGGTGCAGAAGACAAACGTTAAGGTTATTGCCGAGTATCCTTCTGTAAACCCAAACAAGCCGCTCCACATAGGCCATGTGAGGAATGCGATAATCGGTGATTGTGTCTCAAACATATTGGAGATGGCAGGCCATGACGTTGTGAGGATGAATTATATTGATGATTTGGGACTGCAGGTGGCACAGAGCCTGTTGCGGTACTTGGAAGGAAATACGGGAAGCCCGCAGAAGAAATTCGACCATTACTTGGGAGAACAGTATGTTGAGGTTGCAAAACTTATGGAGACGGATGCCGATGCAAGAAAGCGTGTTGAGGAGATAATGAAGCATCTTGAGGAGGGTGATGCCGAGATATGCGGGAAGGGCCGTGAGATGTGCGAGAAGTGTGTATATGCACAGGGGCAGACGCTACAGGCACTCCGCATATCACATGACGTATTGGTATGGGAGAGTGATATTGTGCACGCGAGGCTGTTGCAGGAGAGCCTTGAACTGCTTGAGAAAAATGGGATACTGGTGCGAAAGAGTGAGGGCAAGTATAAGGATTGTATGGTCGTTGAACTCAGCACCCTGCCGCAATTCAAGGGGATGGAAGATGCGGATAAGGTCTTTGTGCGGGCCAACGGTGTTGCAACATATACAGCAAAGGACATTGCATTCCAGATGTGGAAGTTCGGCATAATCGGGAATGGATTGGAGTTTTGCAAAGCAAATATAAAACAGGTGGACGACAGGCAACTTCACACGAGCTGTGCACACGGTCTAAGGAGCGAGCGTTTCAACAATGCACATAAGGTCATAAACATCATAGGTGTGGAACAGGAATACCCGCAAACCGTCATAAAGGTGGTGCTCGAGAAGGCAGGGTTTGGAAAGCAGGCTGGCAATTATGTACATATTGCATACGGCCATGCAAAACTCAAGGAGGGGAGGTTCTCTGGAAGGAAGGGAACATGGATAGGGTATTCTGCGGATGAGCTTATTAAGGAGAGCATCACAAAGGCGTACACACTCGTAAGCGATAGGTTCAAGAATTATGATGAGGATGAGAAAAAGAGGATAAGCGAAAGTGTTGGCATCGGCGCAATAAGGTTCTCATTCATACGGCTCGGGCCTGAGAAAGAGCTGGTGTTTGATTGGGAGCGGGCGCTCAATTTCGAGGGGGATAGCGGCCCGTACTTGCAGTACTCGTATGCACGGGCGCACCACATACTTGAGAATGAGGGGATGGATGAGGGATGGAAGGGGAGAATGGTGTTCAAGGAGAAGGAGGAGCGCAGGCTGATAGGTACACTGGCCGTGTTTGATGAGGTATTCGCAAAAGCGAGTGATGAGATCGCGCCACATAGGATTGCGGACTATTCGCTCGAGCTGTGCTCGGACTTCAACTCATTCTATGCAAACTGCCGTGTCATCGGTGAGGAAAAGGATGTGAGCGAAAGCAGAAAACGGCTGGTCGCAAGGTACAAGGAAACACTTCAGAAATGCCTGCGCATACTGGGAATACCAATAATCGAGAATATGTGAAGAACACGCGGGATAAATTTGTGAAATGTTAAACTAATTATGTGGGAGTGAAAACGATCCAACTTCAACAATTAAAAGCACGTATTTAAGTTTTAGTGCTGATTTCTGATTGGTGTTATATTATGGGTTATGTTGCATGGTTCGGCGACTTGAGTAAGAATGATGTGGGCCTTGCAGGAGGCAAGGGCGCAAACCTGGGCGAGATGTACAGGGCAGGGCTTCCCGTCCCTCCCGGGTTTGTACTTACGAGCGAGGCATACTTTGATTTCATAAAAGAGGCAAAACTCAAGGACAAGATAATGGATATACTGAAAGGGATTGATATATACAACTCCGAGCAGTTGCAGACGGCGAGCGACCAGATAAAAAACCTCATAATAAAAGCAAAGATGCCAAAGGAGATTGAGAAAGAGGTAAGGAAGGCATACAAGACACTGCGTGGGAATGAGGGCGAGTTCTACGTTGCGGTGAGAAGCTCAGCAACTGCAGAGGATTTACCGGAGGCAAGTTTTGCGGGCCAGCAGGAGACCTACCTCAACGTGCCGGATGAGAATGCGCTCGTGGCCGCGGTGCAGAAGTGCTGGGCATCATTATTCGGTGCAAGGGCCATATTCTACAGGGAGGAGCAGGGGTTCGGCCATGAGAAGGTGGGGCTGGCGGCAGTAGTACAGGAGATGATACAGTCCGAGAAGTCCGGTGTTATGTTCACAGTCGACCCTGTGAGCAATGATGATAAAATCATTGTGATCGAGGCGGTGTACGGGTTGGGCGAGGCGATCGTTTCAGGGTCGGTCACGCCAGATACGTATAAGGTAAGCAAAGATAGATTTGACATGCTTGACAAGCGCATTGCAGAGCAGAAGTTCATGGTCACCAAGGTTGATAATGAGACGATGTACGTCAACGTGAAGGAGGACCTACGCAACAAGCAGAAGATTGAGGACCCGTACATAATAGAGCTTGCCAAGTTCGGCAAGAAGATTGAGGAGCATTACGGCAAACCGCAGGATATTGAGTGGGGTATGAGCAAGGGAAACCTATACATATTGCAGAGCAGGCCGGTGACCACGCTTAGCAAGGGTGGTAAAAAGGGTGAGATAAAAGCCACAAAGGGCGGTGAGGTCTCTGAGGCTAAGATAATCGTACGCGGTGCGGGCGCAACTACGGGTGCGGCCAGCGGCAAGGTGAAGATAATAAGCGGGCCGAAGGAGATAAGAAAGGTTGAGAGCGGGGATGTGCTCGTTGCAAAGATGACATCGCCGGATTATGTGCCCGCAATGAGGAAGGCGAGCGCCATTATCACAGATGAGGGAGGCATCACCTCGCATGCGGCTATTGTGAGCAGGGAGCTGGGCATACCGTGCATAGTCGGCACCACTAATGCGACACAGGTGTTGCAGGAGGGGAGTGTGGTTACTGTTGATGCGGACCACGGGCTCGTTTATGAAGGGATGATTGATGTGGGCCAGCGCACGGTGGAGGAGAAGCCGCAGGCGCTTGCGGCTATTGAGGCAAAGATACCTACAGGAACAAAGATTTACGTCAACCTTGCAGAGCCGGCGCTTGCAGAGAGTGTTGCGGCGCGGGATGTTGACGGTGTGGGCCTGCTGAGGGCGGAGTTCATGATAGCGGATATCGGTGTGCACCCGCGTAAGATGCTCGAGGAGGGCAGGGAGGAGGAGTTCGTCGAGAAGCTCACTGAAGGTGTGAGACGGATTGCCGCTGCATTCTACCCGAGGCCCGTGGTTTACAGGACCACTGATTTCAAGACGAATGAGTATAGGGCGCTTGAGGGTGGCGAGAAGTACGAACCGCAGGAGAACAACCCCATGCTCGGATATAGAGGGTGCTCCCGGTACATACACGAGCCGGAAGTGTTCAAGATGGAACTGCGCGCTATTAAGAGGGCGCGGGAGAGGTACGGGCTCAAGAACCTCTGGATAATGGTGCCGTTCGTGAGGAGGGTGGGTGAGCTCAGGCACGTGAATGACTTGATGATGGAGGTGGGCCTCCACAGGACAAAGGATTTCAAGTTGTGGGCGATGGTTGAGGTTCCGTCAGCAGTATTCCTTATCGATGAGGTTGCAAAGTATGTGGATGGCGTTTCAATAGGGAGTAATGACCTGACACAGCTCATCATGGGTATTGATAGGGATAATACATTACTGGTGGGAGAGTTTGATGAGCGGAACGCAGCAGTGCTCAAGGCCATAAAGTACACCATAGAGGAGGCGAATAAGTGCGGTATAACCGTATCATTGTGCGGCCAGGCGCCCAGTGTGTACCCGGAGTTTGCGGAGAAGCTTGTGGAGTATGGCATCACGAGCATGTCGGTGAACCCGGATGCGATCGAGAGGACGAGGAAGCATGTTGCGGCTGCTGAGAGGAAGCTGACACTCCAACTCCTCAGGAAATTGTCAGACCGCGCGGATGGTGCATAATCATCATGAGAATCCTACTACAATTTCCTGAAGGCCTCAAGAAAGATGCGCTCAAATATGCGCAGAAGTATGAGAGTGAAGGCCATGAGGTCTTCATCTCTTCAGAACCGAGTTATGGCGCGTGCGATATACCTGTTCATGAGGCGGGGATGCTGGGATGCGATAAGATAATACATTACGGCCACACCAAGTTTTGCAATGTTAAAGGGATTGATGTGGAGTATGTGCCGGTGTATGCGGATGTTGATGTGAAGGGGGTAATGAAGAGTGCAATACAAACATTGAAGGAATACACAAAAATCGGCATAATAACAAATGTGAGCCATCTAAAGCAACTAGATGAGATAAAGGACATACTAAAACAGAATGGGAAGGTCCCAATAACTGCAAAGGGAAGCTTGAGATGCAATAATGAGGCGCAAATCCTCGGGTGTGATGTGACTGCATTAAATCGGATTAAGGATAAGGTTGAATGTATCATTTATTTTGGTGGCGGGACGTTTCATGCACTCGCACCGGGTGCGTTGGAAGAGAATATGCAGTTGCCTATCCTATGGGTGGACCCATTCTCCCGTCAGGTTAGGTGGATTACTGAGGATATACGGAGGGTACAACGGCAGCGCAGGATTGCACTGATGAAAGCCGCTGAGGCCAGTACTTACGGCATACTGGTGAGCACCAAGGTGGGCCAGTATGCGCCAAAGGTTGCATCCTCATTAAAGAGAAAACTGGAAAAGATGGGTAAGAAAGCAGTAATAATTGTGGGAAACACGTTTGATTTTACATCACTTGGGAATTTTACTGATATAAGGTATTATTGTTGGTGTATTATTAATACGGCCTGCCCCAGGATTGTGGATGACCAGAATAAGATAGGAATACCCATTATTAATGCTGATGAGTTTGCGCAAATGCTTAAGTTATTAAATAGAAAATAAAAGAAAAAAAGTTTTTTTATTTAGCCCTTCAGAGCAGCGATGAACTGCTGTGCTGCGGCCAGTGTG
>DYJQ01000047.1:3774-5358 GCA_020723045.1 Candidatus Micrarchaeum sp. | reverse complement strand
TATAATATTTTAAGGTCGATCATGTTCCAGTATTTACATTAACTTGACGAATTGTACGGCCATCATCTGCGTGAGTTCGATTTTCCCATTCTTCTTTATGCCCCTGTAAAGGTGCTGTATCACATCTCCGATCGGCACGATTATTATCCCACCCTCCTTCAACTGTTGCACCCATTCATCAAATATCCTATCGCAGGCAGCACTCACTATTATCCTGTCATAGGGTGCACTCTCATGCCATCCTCTCTTGCCATCCCCCACAGCAAACCTTACATTCGTTATGCCGAGTGCTGCAAACTTGGCCTCCGCTTCACTGGTGAATTTATCGTTTAAATCGATGCTTACAACAGACCCATCGCCCCCCACCAACTCCGAGATTAGTGCGGTCTGCCAGGCACTACCAGTCCCTATCTCCAGGATGTGCTGGCCTTTGGCAATATTTGCAAATGATAGCACAGTCGCGACCATGCTGGGTGCAGAGCACGTCTGACCATCACCTATTGGGAGTGGGAGGTCAAAGTATGCATTTTCTTTTTGATATGATGGTAAAAAGAGGCCGCGCGGGTACTTGCGCATCGCATTAATAATCTCGCTAGTGGCATACCCTGAAGCGCGCAGGTATTCAATTATATCTTCGTTGGTTCGCATATCTACCAGAAAATTTTTCTATCACCCAAATATCGAGCCGAACCCGCCCTGTGCCGCCTCCTCCTCTTCATTGACCTTCTTCACTATTTCTTTTGTCTTCTCTTCATTTACTGCTTCCAGCCCTTGTACACCCTTGAGTTTATCCATTGCAAGCCTCTTGAATTCATCGCCTATATTCCTCACGATAATGAGTGTTCTTCCTGCAAGTGCAAAATCCGTACCGTCCTTTACCACGAACCCTCTCGTTGCGAATGCATTCTCACCGAATTTGTCATTCTCTATCACGGCCATCGCTTTCGACTTCTCCGCATTTGGCACTGAATACACAACATCCATTCTATACCACCTTTGCTATAATTCTTCTCACTTTATTATATAAGCGTGGTGCACATACAACCAGGTTACCCTCCCCATTCTCTTCACCATTTAAACCTCCAACCCTGCACCCACTCTCCTGTGCAATGAGCAGGCCCGCCTTAAAATCCCACGGCCTGAGCTCCACACCTACAAACGCATCCGAGCGCCCACACGCTACATAGCACAACTCGAGTGCCGCGCTTCCAAGCTTTTTCATGTCAAATGCACTGTACTTGAACGCGCTCATGAACCGCAAAAACAACGCTATGTCTGTATCCTTCCTGCCGTGACCGGAGGTGATGAAAGCCTTCTTCATATCGGTGTTTTGTGAAGGGGATATCAGCCTTCCGTTCAGGAATGCACCCTTTCTCTGCATAAAACATCTCCTTCAGCAAAGGATTGTATACCGCTCCGCACATGACCTCACCCGCGTGCTCAAGTGCGATTGAGACGTTGCGGAATATGATAGAAGAAATTGGTCGTCCCATCCAGTGGGTCAATGTACCATGTATATTCACTTTTTTTGTTGCCGGCCTCTCCACTTTCCTCACTCACAATGCGGTGCTCAGGGAATTGCTC
>DYJQ01000047.1:2273-3674 GCA_020723045.1 Candidatus Micrarchaeum sp. | reverse complement strand
CTCCCGTTTACCTTTATATTCTGCCGCAACATTCTTACTAACAAAGGCCTCTCTGAGGAAATCCCCAGCCACCCTTGCAGCACGCATCATCACCTTTGTCTCATTCATAAATTTCATACGAAATCATCCATTAATCATGCTCTTTGCCTTTATATAATCTGCTAGCCTTCCTGTGATTATCACATTTGTCCTGCCCAGTTCTCTCATATTGCCTGAGTTCGTGAGCACCATTGCCCTCTTGAGGTAAGTGATCCACAACTCGATCTCCTCATCCAGTTTTCCCTTGAAATATGCGCTTATGAACGGGCGCGCCGCCCCTGCAACATCTGCACCCAGTGCGAATGCCTTTGCGGCATCGAGTCCGTGTCTCACCCCGCCACTCGCTATCGTGAATATACCCGTATTTGCAACCTCCATTACGCATGCCGGTGTGGGGTTGCCCCATTCACCGAACGGCCCAGCAATCCCGCCTCTGTACTCCTCAACCTTACTCCATGATGTCCCGCCCCTTCCTGCAATATCAACACCTGCGATTAGTGGCCTCCATCCCGCAAAGCGTTTTACCACACTTCTATCGATGCCCGCCCCAGTTTCCTTGAGTATCACCGGGTATTCTATCTCCCTGCACACACTCTCAATCTTCTCTTTAAGCCCCGCAAACCTTCTATCGCCCTCCGGCTGTACCAGCTCTTGCAACGTGTTTAAGTGGATGGCAAGATAGTCCGCATCCACACTCTTGAGTGCGTCATTTATCTTTGTTGAATCGTACTGGAACAGCTGGGCCGCACCTATATTTCCTACAATAGGTATTGTTTTTGCAACATCCCTTACGTAATATGTTTCAGTAAGGCCCTTATTCTCGATCATTGCACGCTGTGAACCCAATCCAAATGCAATCCCGTACTTTTCGCATAAGGCCGCAAGCCTTTTGTTTATTGTTTTGGCCTCAGGATACCCGCCGGTCATTGCCGTAATCATGAACGGGTGTTTCAAGTGATGTTTTATGAAAGTGGTGCTCGTGTCTATATCATCATAATTGACATCTGTGAGCGCATCATGCACAAACTCAATATCATCGAAGAAGTTATAAGAGTAATTCACGTCTTCATTCACGCATATATCGATATGCTCTCCCTTCCTACTCCGTATCAGTTTACTCATAATTTGATATACGAGGGTAAAGTTATAAAACAGTTTCTTCACTAATAAATGAGCTCTATATATTGCCCGGGTAGCTTAGCGGTAGAGCGTCCGGCTGTTATACACTGATGGAAGAGGGGGCAAGCCCTCCCTCGTGTGGTCCATGCATCTTTCCAAATGGAAGGGTGGATGGTAGGCCGTAAGGAAAGCCCCACCTCGGTTCCCGTGAGTTGATACGGTCCGCGGTGTGGGCCCTTATAC
>DYJQ01000047.1:0-2173 GCA_020723045.1 Candidatus Micrarchaeum sp. | reverse complement strand
CCGTGAGTTGATACGGTCCGCGGTGTGGGCCCTTATACCGGAAGGTCGCAGGTTCAATCCCTGCCTCGGGCGCTTTCTCTAAATTATTGATTATATAAAATGTTTGGGATACAATGGAACATATGGTTTTTTCGCACATTCTTCTTAATGGGGACGGCGACCCGCTATGCTGTGCAATGATAGGATTACTTGTAGGGTTGGGGGCAATGCTGAACGGGGTTTACAACTATCTCCTTCTTCAGAAGATAAAAAACACTCCAACATCTAAGGTACGGTCAGCTGCAGTTGGCCTTGTTGAGCTTTATGGGACTGCAGTTTGTGATAAGGAGTTATACAGCCCAATATCTGGGGCCAAATGCGTATACTATGCGGTGGGTGCTGAGTACTACCGCTCCGGCAAGCACGGCGGTTGGGTGCACATATTCGATGATAGACGCTCCAATCCGTTTTACCTACAAGATGAAACTGGAAAAATGCTCATCGACCCTGCAGGCGCAATAATTGTAATACCTTTAGACAAGGAATATAATGGGTATATCTCAGGTAAAGGAATATTTGGGATGCCTCACAAACAGATTGAGCCTGCAGTGATAAAGTTTATAGAAAATGCCGATGAACGTACTCGGAAATCATTTATGAACCATAAGAACGAGGATATAAGGGTACGGGAGTATTACATAGAAGAGGGCGATAAAGTATACGTGCTCGGCAGTGCAGAACCCATTCCGGGGAAGGCAAGCCATATTGCGCACGAGAACTTGGTAGTGAAGAAAGGTAAGCATGATAATATAATGTATATTTCAGATACTCATGAATCCAATGTGACTAAGAGCCTCGAGTCAAGCGTGTTGTGGGGGCTGTTCGGTGGTCTTGCCCTAGCGGCTTTTGGCCTTGCACTAATATTCTGGAGGATAGGTATACTGTGAAAGGTGCGGGCATGCTTATATAGAGAGGGTGTAATGTGTGTTTATAGAAAGAGGGATGTGATATGATATTGCTGTTTGGATTGGGGTTTGAGTTGTGCTGCGGTTTCGTGCTCGTGGTGCTTGCCGCGTATGCAGTATTCTATGCGTTCTCGACGTATAACAGTCTTGTATCTCTGAAGAATAATATGGATAATGCATGGGCAAACATTGATGTGCTGCTCAAACAGAGGTCAGACCTCATACCAAACCTCGTTGAGGTTGTAAAGGGATACATGAAGCATGAGAAGGATGTACTCACAAAGATTACCGAATTGCGCACTGCAATGCTCTCTGCAACGAGCGTAAAGGAGAAGGCTAAGGAGAGCGAAGGGATAAGCGCATCGCTCAAGACGATTTTTGCAGTCGCAGAAAACTACCCCAACCTGAAAGCCAGCGCGAACTTCATTGAGTTGCAAAGGCAGCTCACGGCCATAGAAAACCAGATCGCTGATAGAAGGGAGTTCTTCAACAACGCTGTATTGCTCTATAACACTAGGATACAGATGATCCCAGACGCTATTATAGCGTTGACCTTGGGGATGAAAGCGAAGGAATACTTCAAGGTCAGTGATGAGGAAAAGAAGGATGTTCAAGCAAGAATATAAGTATATAAATATTCTATTTGATTTATAACCAAGGTGGATGGATGCGTAAGGGACAGGGTTCGATTGAATATCTGCTCATTCTTGGTGTAGTTATTGTACTCGTTCTTATCATAATAGGCGTGATAGTTGGTTTTCAGAGTAGCGTTACCTCAGTATCAAAACAGCAGAGTGATACCTATTGGGCGGGTGCGGATATTGGCATAATGCCCAATCATCTCGTAAACGCCAGCGGTGCATTCCTTACAGTAAAAAACAACAGGCCGTTCAGGATTAAAATAGTGGAAATAAAACTGATTGATGATACGGGCAGTAAAGGTACGATACCGTCGGAATTCGCGCTTTCGCCAGGAGGCTCTGCAAACGTTGAGTTGCCTGATGTCTCGTGCAATGTTGCCGGTTCGGATTATTCCTATTCCGTCCAGATAAAGTATACCGAGCCGTCCTCGGGCAGGGTATTCACATTCACTGGTGAGACGCCACTCATAGGCAAGTGCCAGTAAAATGAATCGTGTGTGGTCATTTCTTATTCTTGAGTTATATTTCCAATTGTGCTTTTTTGTAATCGTAATCTAACTGGTTGTCGTATTATTCATCATTGATTCT
>DYJQ01000003.1:23698-30790 GCA_020723045.1 Candidatus Micrarchaeum sp. | reverse complement strand
CCTCTTCCCTCTTGGTAGGAGCGCTGTAAAACAGCGCGGGGGATGGGTTGCGAAGGGCGGGCACAGGCGCCCTTCGACCGGAGGCCGGTGGTTCAAATCCACTCCCCGCTATTGTTTTAAAAACTCCAGTCCTTATTTATATTATGAAGATAGCAAAGGTTGGAAACTTTTCCGAATGGTACTCAAAGATACTGTTTGATGCAGAAATAGTTGATATCCGTTATCCTGTAAAGGGTATGCCCGTATACATGCCGTGGGGGTTCAGAGGGCTCGATTACTTCTTCAGAGAGCTTGAAAAACTCCTGGACAAGAACGGCCACGACAAGTTATTATTTCCTGTGGCAATACCAGAGAGCATATTCAATAAGGAGGCTGAACACATAAAGGGGTTTAGCGATGGTGTGTTGTGGATAACGCACGGCGGTGAGACCGAGCTTGAGGATAAATTGGTGCTGAGACCCACTTCAGAAACATCAATGTATCCGATATTTGCGCTGTGGGTGCGTTCGCATGAGGACATGCCACTGAAAGTATACCAGACGACAACTGTGTACAGGCACGAAACAAAAGCGACGAGACCGCTCATCAGGGGGAGGGAGATATATTGGAATGAAGCGCACACAGTACACGCCACATTTGAGGATGCTGCAAAGCAGGTTGATGAGGCAGTGAAGATTTACTCAGAATTCTTCGCTATGTTTGGGATTCCGTTTCTTGTAATAAAAAGGCCGGATCATGACAAGTTCCCGGGTGCGGAATACACGTATGCACTTGATACCCTGATGCCAGACGGCCGTTCGCTCCAGATCGGGACGGTACATCATCTTGGTGAGAAGTTCGCAAGAGCGTACAGTATAAAATACTCTAATGAAAATGGCGAGAAGAGATATGCAAACCAAACATCGTACGGGATATCGATGAGGGGGTTTGCGAGTGTGCTTGGCGTGCACGGTGATGAGAAAGGGCTTCGCCTGCCGTTTGTGATCTCACCCGTGCAAATAGTGTTCGTCCCCATCTATGCAAAAGGGAACAACGAAGAGGTTGATGGAAAACTGCGCGCCATTTATGAACAGCTTTCAAAGAGTTATAGATGCGTATATGATGACAAAAACAAGAGGCCTGGCGATAAATTCTACTACTGGGAGATGAAAGGAGTACCGCTGAGGGTGGAGGCTGGGATGCGCGACCTTTCGGCAGGCAAGGTTACGCTCACTGATAGGGTCGGTAATAAAAACGTGGTAGATATTGCAGTGCTTGAGAGTGAGATACCGCGTGCCGTAAAAGAATACGAGAAAAGGCTTTTTGAAGAGGCAAGGGCATTCTTTGATTCACACATAAGCGATGCGGACGGATTCAGAAAAGTGCAAAGTGTTTATGAAGAGAAGAATGGATTCATAAGGACAGGGTGGTGCGGCTCAATGGAGTGTGTTGAACGCTTGAAAGAGGAGGCGTTTGATGTGCTCGGGACAGAGAGGGGGAGAGAAGGGCACGTGAGGAAATGCGTAATCTGCGGGAAGGAAGGGAAGGAAGTCATTATCGGAAAACCGTATTGAGTGATGTGGCGTATGGAATGTTTGAAAAAACCATCATGGGCATTGACTTGGCGGGCAGTGAGAAGAGGGATAGTGGTATTGCGGTGCTCAGTGGGATGGAGTTCTTATTTATTGGGATAGTGCATAGCGATGATGAGGTTATGGGCATTGCCGCAAGATTTATGCCCTCTCTCATTGCGATTGATGCACCACTCACGCTGCCAATAGGGAGGAAAAGCATTGATGAGAGGAGTGATGTACATTTTAGGGAATGCGATTTACAGCTCAGAAAACGCGGGATACGGTTTTTTCCAATCACGATAGGGCCGATGCGTATGCTCACGAAGCGTGGGATGGGCCTGAAGGACAAACTTGGAAAACGCAACATTAAGGCTATTGAAGTGTTTCCGGGTGCTAGTTATGATATGCTTGGGATAAAAAGAAAAGAGAAAAAAGAGATAGTAGAAGAATTCACGAGAGGGGGTTATAAATTTGAAAAAAGGGATTATACGCAGGATGAGTTGGACGGTATGATGTGCGCCATTACAGGAAATATGGTAGTGGGTGGGGGGGCAACGGCACTTGGTGGAGAAGACGGCACAATATACATACCACACCGGCGAGCAAAACTATTATAATTTTGTAATCTTATCTTGATCATGATAACTGGAGAAAAGGTTATTCTTAGGATGGCAGAGAAAGAGGACCTGGAATTTGTCTACGACCTCATAAACCGGGAAGAGAACAGACAGTACCTAAGTGTTTACAGGCCAATGTCCAAGAAAGAGGAAGAAGACTGGATTGCAGGGACTGCACAAAAGGCTACAGCGGGAACTGATTATACGTTCATCATAATTGACAGAAAGACAAAAAAGCAGATTGGGAACTGTGGCATACACAGCATAGACACCATAGCGAGGCATGGTGAGATAGGTATAACTATACATCCAAAATTCCAGAACAAAGGTTATGGGCCGGATGCCATAACGACGCTGCTGAGGTTCGGGTTTGAGTCGCTCAATCTGCACATGATAACAATAGCCGCAATAGAGACCAATAAGAGGGCAATACATGTATACAAGGACAAGCTCGGGTTCAAGTATGAAGGGACGTTGAGAGACAGGAAATACAAAAATGGGAGATATTACGGAAGCGCGTGGTTGTCCATGACAAGGGATGAGTGGGAAAAACGGAAAGAGGGTGTGAATGACGCTTGATGAAATTGCTGTGCAAGTCCGCACATGTACTAAATGCCCGCTCTACAAGACAAGGACCAATGCCGTGCCGGGTGACGGGAATCCGCACGCCAAAATCATGTTTATCGGTGAGGCTCCGGGCATGAATGAGGATTTACAGGGGAAACCGTTTGTGGGGGCGGCGGGCAAATTGCTAAACACCATGCTCGAAAAGGCCGGGCTGGAAAGGAGTGAAGTGTACATAACAAATATAGTAAAATGCAGGCCACCTGAGAATAGAGACCCATTGCCCGATGAGAAGGAAGCATGCTCGCCCTATCTTGATGCACAGATAGGACAGATACAACCGCATGTGATTGTATGCCTCGGCAGGCATTCAGCAGAGTACATGTTCACAAAGTATGGGCTTGAATTCCCCGGGATAACCAAGGCGAGGGGCCAGCCCTATAAGGTTGATTCGCTATTCGGCCATTTTATACTGTTTCCTGTATACCACCCAGCCGCCACCATCTATAACCAACAGCTCAGGCCGACACTTGAGCATGATTTTGAGGTGCTGCGTGGGTTGATAAATAACGAATGAGGGCGGGGGTAGCATATATAAACCTTTTCCATTTTAATCTACCGTTAGTGGGCCAGTAGCTCAGCCTGGTCAGAGCGGCGGTCTTATATGGCTCCGTCTGATATATAGACGCATGCAGGCTAAGAGAGCCGTAGGTCGGGAGTTCAAAAATACAACTGCATGTGAAAGCATCCCTCATATGTTTGGGATGGCTTCCGTGCGTTCTTCATGAAAATCTCCCCTGGCCCATATTCGGGCCTGGAACTCTCTTCACATAGAAGAGGGTGTGGTAATCCCCTTTAAGAAGGGGTGTAGACCACACGAGGGGGGATACGTCCTCCCCATCAGTGCCCTGGCCCATATTCGGGCCTAGGACGGTTGGGATGGCAAAGAAAAGGTTGAGCGCAAAGAAGAAGGGCATGGCTGTAAGTATTGCCGAAGAGCGCGTAGCCATCCTTCTTAAGCTGGCACGGGAGACCTACCTTGGAGGGGATGCTGAACTCGCAAGGAGATACTGCCGGCTCGCCAGAAAGGTCCAGCTTAGGTACAGAGTGCGGTTGAAGAAGGAGACGGCGCTAAAGTATTGTAAGAAGTGCTTTACGCCGTGGATCGTTGGCCGGACGGTGCGCGTGCGCACCAACAGCAAGAATAAGTGTGTGGAATACACATGCGTGTGCGGCCGCGTAAAAAGATATGTGTACAGATGAAATGGTTGGTTGTAAATACTGCGAAATGAGGTGTATATGCATGGCAACAGTTTACGATATCGAAGCGAATAAGCTCATATGGGCGGTTGCGAAAAGGCTTGAAAGCAATGGAGAAATAAAGGCCCCGGCATTCCTCAAGTATAGTAAGAGCGGGCCGCACGTCGAGAGCGCACCGCAGGATGCGATGTTCTGGTATAAGAGATGCGCATCAGTGCTCAGACAGGCGTACATACGCGGGAAGGTAGGTACAGGTGGCCTGCGTGTGCACTACGGCGGCAGAAAGCGGCACGTAGTAAGGTCGGCGCACCATATGGATTCTGGCGGGTCTCTAGTGCGCAAGGCACTCCAGTCTCTTGAGAAAGCGGGCTACCTGAAGAAGGATGAAAAAAGTGGGCGGGTGCTCACCCCTAATGGCCGTAAGTTCATGGATGGGGTGTGCAAAGAGTTGAGGCAATAATCAAGGAAACGCACGGCCTGAAGCTTGGAGGGTTGTGATATGGCAGAAGAAGAGGAGGAATTTGAGGGGGAGGGGGCACGGAAGGAAAAGGTTCAGAAAATGCTCAGGGCGGCGTACATAGAGGAGAAGAAGCGCGAGATACTGGGCAAGTTCCTGGAAGCAAAGGCATACGAACGCATCATGAACATAAAGCAGGTCAACCCAACGCTCTATGATAAGGTTGTTGAGATAATAGTACAGCTTGTGGGCAGTGGGCGATTAAGCAGGAAAGTCTCTGAAACAGAGCTTGTCGCCCTCCTTACAAAGCTTACTGATCGTAGAGAGCCTACAATAGAAATAAGGAGGAAGTGATTGTATGGATTATAGACATAAGAAAAAAGTTGTGCTCGCAAAAAAGAAGCGGCAGAATAGGAGAGTCCCCATTTTCGTTGTTGCAAGGACCAAGAGAAAGGTGAGCGACAACCCAAAGAGACGGCAGTGGAGGACGAGAAAGCTCGGGTTGAACAGGAAGAAATTCAAGAAGAAGTATAAATGTTAGGGTGATTGCATGGAGGAGAGGATTTACAATATCAATATAAGCAAGCTTTACATTATAGGCAGGCATAGAGAGCGCGCCAAAAAGGCCATAAAGCTGGTGAAAGCGTTTGCCGCGAGGCATATGAAGACCGCGGATGAAAAGGTTGTCATGGGTATGGATGTAAATGAATACCTATGGCGCAATGGGATGCAAAGGCCGCCTCGGAAGATAAGAGTGAAAATGATGAAGGATAAGGACGGCACTGTGATGGTAACACTCGAGAAAGATAGCGCTGGTAAGAAACCTGATAAGATAACAAAGACAAATGAAGAAAAGAAGGAAATGCCCAAGGAACAGAAAAAAGAGATTGTGAATGAGAAAGGTGCTGATAAGAAACCGAAGGCTGCAAAGGCAAAAGAGACGACTAATGAACAGAAAAAAGAGGCAGTGAATGAGGGGGCCAAGAGGGTAGAGATGCCCAAGGAGACAAAAAAGCCTTCTACAGAAAAGCGCAACAGAACCGAAAAGGAACCAGTGCAAGGCAAACAGGCAAAAACGGATGCATGAGAACAGATGATAAAGATTAATTTTTACGGTAACCCTTACATCGGGATATTCGCCAAGGCTAATGAGAAGTGCGCGCTCATACCTGAAGATGCACACCGCAAGTTTGAGCAGGCGATTGCAGAAAGGTTGAAGGTGGATGTGGCGAAGACGAGTATCGCCGGCTCAAGCCTTATAGGAATCTACTCTGTGATGAACAGCAGGGCGGTTGTCGTGCCTAATGTAATATACGCTGAAGAAGTGCGCAGGATCGAGCGGGAGACCGGGCTTGCAGTGTGTATAATAGACACTAAGAATACGGCTATAGGGAATTCCGTGTGCTGTAATGATAATGGGGCAATAATATCCTCAGCGATGGAAAAAGAAAACGTGAGCAAGATTGAGCGGGCGCTCGATGTTGAGGCAGTGCAAATGGATGTTGCAGGTTATGTTGCAGTCGGGAGCGCGTGCACCGCCACGAATGAAGGGTTTGTGGCGCACAACGATGTTGATGATGATGAGCTTGAAAAGATTAGCAAAGTATTGGGGGGATGCGGGGGGATAAACGGAACGGTTAACTTTGGTTTTCCGTTCCCGGCCTATGGAATAATTGCCAACTCAAGCGGTTATGTTGTTGGTGAGAAAACAACTGGTATAGAACTCATGCGGATTGAGCAGGGGCTTGGATTCTCAAAGAGGATTGTGTGATAAGCAGAGGGGTATTGGGTGAGCGTAAAAAATATAATGCTTTTAAACATTAAGCCGAAGAAGATATTCGGCAAGGGTGATGTTATGAAATACAAAGTTAGCGGTGTTGTCAACCTGAAGGGGGATAAGAGAAAATTCAGCATGGACCTTGAAGCCGAGAGCGAGGCGCATCTCAGGGATAAAGTGCTTGCATATTTAGGCAGCAAGTATGGTGTAAGAAGGAGCTCCGTCGAGATAAGTGAAATAAAAAAGGGTGCATAAGATGGAGATAAACCGTGAGGAGATACAGAAAATTGCGGTTGAGGCGGAGAATCTCCAGAGGATGCAGAAGGCTATAAGGGATCAGATTGTAGCGCTCAACATGGCATCGCTCGAATCGAGTGTTACCATCAACTCTATAGAGAAGCTTGGGGGTGGGGAGAATGCCTTCATCTCACTAGGCTCAGGTATATTCTGCAGTGCAAAGGTGCAGGAAACCGATCATTTCGTGGTTGATATAGGTGGAGGGGCCTATGGTGAAGTGAGTAGAGAAAAGGCCATAGAAATACTCAAAAGAAGGGCTGAGGAGACGATGAACGTTACAAAGAAGCTTGAGGAAGACCTAAAGAGAATACAGGGCTCACTCACAGAACTCGAGATGAGGGCGCGTAAATATATACAATAGAACCTGTGGTTTGAATGTGGGATCTCCTAAAGTCAAAGGTATCTAGTTTTATATCAAAGCTTACTGGAGAGACAAAACAGGAAGATGCTAAACAGCGTGTAGAAGAGCAAAAGATTGATGAAAAGGAGAATGAGACAGCAGAGAAAGGGGAGGAGAGGATACCTGCACGTGAGAAAGAAAAGATTGAACAATTAGAGAGAGAAACA
>DYJQ01000003.1:0-23598 GCA_020723045.1 Candidatus Micrarchaeum sp. | reverse complement strand
ATTAGAGAGAGATACAAGGGTTGCGGCGCTGAAGGAAGAGAAAAAGATTGAACAAGAGCATGCACAGAAAAGCGAGGAGAAAAAAAGAGAGAAGGAGAACGCAACACTCATAGTAAAAGGAGATGAGAAAAAAGCACCACTAGCAGAAGCGCATAAGCAAACTCATGAGCTCAAAGAAGGAAAAGCAGATGACGGAATCAAGGTAAAGGTTGGGATTACAGACCATCTCAAGAGGATTGTACTGCGTAAGATAAGGCTCAGCAGGGAAAAGGTAGAGGAGATTGCTACTGAACTAGAGTTTTCGCTCATACAATCAGATGTGCATCCAGATGTGGCCCGGGGAGTGTGCAATAGGATAAGCGAGAGGCTTGCTGACAAGGAGTACGGGTCTAGTGATGACCTTGAGAGGGAGATAAAGGGTGTGCTACGCCAGGTATTTCTTGAGGAGGCATTCGGTAAGAATGAGCCGTTTGACCTTGTAGAGAAAGTGAAAGGGCACAGCAGACCGTGCAAAATCCTATTTGTGGGACCGAACGGCGCAGGCAAAACCACAACAATCGCAAAGGTGGCAAAGATGCTAATGAACGCGGGGCTTAGTGTGGTCATATCGGCATCTGACACGTTTAGAGCTGCTGCCATTGAGCAAACAGAGGAGCACGGCAGAAGGCTGGGTGTGAGGGTAATACGGCATGATTACGGTGGTGATGCAGCTGCAGTCGCGTTTGATGCAATAAAGCATGCTGAAGCGAATGGGATAGATGTGGTGCTCATCGATAGCGCTGGGAGACAAGATACTAATTTTAACCTGCTTAAGGAGCTCGAGAAAATCAATAGGATAGCAAGGCCCGATATAAAGATATTCATCGGTGAGTCGTTGGCTGGGAACTCGCTTTACCAGCAGGTAAAGAGATTCAACGATACAATACGGCTCGATGGGATTATACTCACAAAAGCCGATTGCGATGCGAAGGGCGGTACTGCCATCTCAATAGTTAAGGAGACGGGCGTGCCGATAATATATATCGGTGTGGGCCAGCGGTATGAAGACCTGCAAAAGTTTGACCCTACTTTCATCATAGATAAAATCATCTAATACAAAAGTGCATCGCTTACTCTTCACGCAAGTGCCTTCTCAATATCGCTCTCGCTAGAAAGGTCAGCAACCATATCAAGAAGCTCAAGATGCGATATATTAAGGCGGCGAGCCTTCTTCTTGCGGGAGGAGATCACTTCTACAAAGTTGTGGTCTATAACCTCTTTTATTATACACTTGCTGCCAGCGTCCCTTCCCCTCAACTTAACGCAAACCCTTCCTGGTTCAATACCTTTCATAAAACATCACCCTTTATCATAACCTACATTTCACCCTTGTCTTTTTTCATCACTTCAAGGGCGTTGATTATTATCTGGGCAACCCTCTCCGGCCCCATCATACCCGTATTAATGCATATGTGGAACTTATTCGTGTTAGTTATGTCGATGTTGTATAGTTTCGAATAACGTTCCTTGTTGCCAGCATCCTTGAGAAGCATGAGATTGGATGCGTCGTCATACGTAAGTGCGTCACGCTCAGCAACCCTCTTTGCCCTTATCGAATCCTCTGCATAAAGCCATACGTTGATATCTGCATTCGCAAACCACGGGCCGAGCCACGTGCTCGTGACAAAGTCCTCGTGCATCTTCATCTCCTCAACCTGAACGCGGTCAAACTCAAGGTCCAGTTTTGAGTCCTGCTTTGCAATCTCCTGAAGCTCTAGTATGGACATCCCGCGCTTCCTCGCCTCCTCCTTCATTGAGAAGGAAATATGCGGGATACCAAGAAGACGCGAGACGTGGTCCGCAGTAGTCGTCTTCCCGACGCCCGTGAGCCCGGATATTGCAATTTTCATCCTCTTTCCTCACAATACTATTCCAGCTTTTTGTTCAAAGATACTTCTGGAGCACGAGCGGTACATCAGCTAACGTCATATCATTGTTCTTGACACGCGTCCTGTAGAGAATAACCTTCTCTGCACACTTATGGCACAAATAACCGCCGAATGCCCTCTCAGGCCTGCGCTCGCTCTTTCTTGCATAGCGCGAGTATGATGCGCCCTTCAGCATGGCGCCACACACTGCACACCTCGGCACGTGCTTCCTTGCCTTCTTAGTTACTATCTTCACCCTACCGCTGGGCGTCCTCCTGTATACCCTCTTTTTCGACCTATCTTTAGGTTTTGGCATTTTCAAACACTCTCCTGTTTTTTCTTTGGGATAAAACTGTCAAGCTTTACCTGCGAGGCAAAGCTGAAAACCATAAACATTATCCAGAACCATCCCACTGGGCCGAACGTATCACGCCAGTTTATGAAGTTCTCGACACTGGCCTGTGGCACTGGAAGCGAGAATGGCAATGCAATGGAATAATCACTAAAGAGCACCCTTAACTCTGTCGCTATGAACGATGACACAAAGAGAAGCGGGATAGTTACGAGCATGGGCATGAGCTGGGATTTCATCATATCTACTGCCATCTTATTCATCTTTTCTTCATAACCGCGCAGCTCATTATCCCTCCTAGCCTTAGCGGCATCGATGTATTTTTTGTTAATCTTCTTCATCTCAGCCTGCATCTCCTTATTCTTCTCCATCACTTTCTTAAGACCGGCCATCTCGTATACAATATACCTGAATACGCCTGCATAGACGCCTCCGAAAATGGCGATCAGTATAGTAATCGTTGCAGAGTCAAACATCATATCCTCACACACTCTTCGAACTGCTTTATTGCCTCCTCTAATTTACCATCTTCATTGATTATAAACTTTATTGGAGCGTTGACATAACTTGCGTATGAACATACCATTGCAAGGTTTACAGATTCATGGAAACGCAACTCCTGAAGCGATTCAATATCCCTCCTACGCGTTGTATCGCGCAGCCTCCTTGAGAGCACCGTCTCAACCGAGGCATGTACATATATGAACGAGTCGATAGTGAGCTTTGATAGAACATAATTTGGCATACCCGGATAAAAACCATCCGCCGTGTTTATGGAAGCGTGCGTATCGATTATTATGCCCTTACCCATCTTCATGAGCTCGTTTGCCGCCCTGCTCTGAAGCTCCCTGAACTTATCGCGCCGCATCTTACGCATTTCATCCCTGTTTGCGATACCATACTCCTTCTGAGCTATTTCAAACATAACCGTCCCAAAATTGAATACCTGCGCATCCGGGTGCCTCGCTTTGAACTCCTTTATCACGGTGCTTTTACCTGCACCGGGTGTGCCCATCACTATATACATTTCATATCCCCATTATAAATACTGTTTTTATACATGCCAGAACGCTCATTCTTGTTTTACTCACCAACCATATTTTTGAGCGCTGGGTAGAGCTCGAACATCTGCCGAGATTCCATCTCCTCATAAATCCTATAGAGTATGCCCGCAGTTAGCAGTATCCCCGTCCCCGTCCCGATCGCGCCGGTAAGGTCTGCAAACGCGGCAAGGAGGCCGACAAACCCACTGCCCACAACCGTAATAACCGGGATGTATTTTGAGAGGATGCTTTCAATCATACGCGGATCCCTCCTAAACCCGGGGACGGAGAGGCCTACATTCTTCAGTTGGTTCGCGACGTCACGTGCAGTCATCCCGGAAGTCTCAGTCCACAGCCAGCCGAATATTATAGAGAATATGCAGAGGGAAAGCGCATAAATGAGTGCGTGCACAGATTCGGGAACAAGCACTGCACCCATGAATGGAACGAGGAGAGTCTGGCTACTCGTTAACATGAGATTTATGTAGACGGGCATACCTCCTGCAATCGCCAGCGGGCTAGGAAAGTTTGGGCTTATCAGATAGAGAAGCCCGCCAGCAAGGCGGCCAGTCGGGTCATAACCTGCAAGAAAGCTTGCCACGCTGACACCGCCGAACTGGAAATCAATACCACTCAAGAACCTGCCGAACAACTGCATCGATGAAAGGAATGCAAATGCGAGTATGACCGGCATGTTTGATGTATATAAGAACTTTATGGGGAACCTGCCACCGTAGCCCCGTGCCCTCTCAAACGCCAGAGGCACTTCAACTTTTATGCCCTCTGCATAGACAGATGCTGCAAATACCAGCAATGTCGCTAATAGGGGAGAGAGTGCTATTATTGCAGATGGGATTGCGTTTGCACCGCCCTCCATCAGATGGTATACGAGCGTGTTTGATTGCGGTATGCCGCCAAAACCTGTGAGTATGCCCACAAAACCTGATACGACAGCGAGCGCAACACCGCCTGCGATGAACAGGCCGATACCACTGCCAATACCATACTTTGAGATTACCTCATCAAAGTAGAGCAGTAGGATTGAGCCAAGCGCAACCTGCAGTGCAACTATCACGCGCGTGCCAATATCGCCCCACAATGGGTCTAGAGTCATCATGTTCGTGTAGATATACGCCTCGAAAAACGCGAGTATTATGGCAAGCAGTTTCTGCGCACCATGGAACATTGCTTTGTTGCGTGGTACTGAGAGGTCAATGTCAATTATCTTTGCGCCAACAAAAAGCTGCAAGAATATTGATGCCAAGACTATAGGGCCGATACCAGTAGTGATGAGCGAGCCTATTTTTGACGCAAGCACAAGCTGGAGGAATTCGGTCTTTGTATCAGTGCTTATCACAACACCTACAGGATAGATGTGGTACATAACAAAGAAGAGCACGAGAACGCCTGCTGTGTACATCAAACGCTCGTTGAGTGTAGGCTGGATGAGCGGTAGTCTCACTTCAGGCAACCGGTCAATAACCGGTTTGAGGAAATCTAGGTTCATGAGTCAAGCACCTATTTTGCCTCTCCACTCTTGGCCTGCGGCTGTGCCTCTATCTTCCTTGCCTCACCACCAACCTGCTCTATCTTATCTATGGCCTTTTTGGAGAAGTACTGCGCCTCCACAATGGCTGGGTAGAACAACTGGCCGCCACCGAGCACCTTGCCGTCAAACTTGAAGTAGTACACATTGTCCTTCTTGCCTATCTCGCCGGCAGTGATTTTCCTCGATATCTCTGTAAGATTTATAACGCCAACCCTCTTGCGGGCCTTGCTGACAAAACCATGCACGCCATAAAAATCCTTCTCAAATTTGAATGTATACGTCTTCTTGTGCTTGAGCGCGCCACCCCTGCCAACTCCTCCGCGTGTCCCAGAACCACGACCCTTCTTCTTATTACCGCGGCCATGGTGCCTGAGCCCAAGGAACTTGCTCTTGCTCTTCGGCTTGTGTGTTCTTACCATGTGTAAACACCTTTATTGCTAAATCATACCATCCTTGCCAGGAGGTCGTTAATCTTACCGCCCCTGTACCCAAGCGCGCCGTGTGGGAACGGCTGTTTTGTTATCTTGTAGCCTCCCTTAGGCGGGTGCAGCCTGAATATTTTCTTTATGCCAACATCATTTAGCACAACACCATCTTTGAGGACGTTAGATGCAAGCGCCTCAAACCCATCATACCCCTTCTGCTTAAGGTATGCCGCACTTACCCTCTTGTTGCCAGAGAGCCTGCCGCGCCGCTCAATCATCTTCGCGAGCATTTCGCCTGTGACCTCGCCCCACGTAATATAGTCCTTGCACACCTGGAGCATGCCTTTCACCTGTGGCGAATCCTTTGCGAGAATGCAATGATTGATTCGCGTGAGGCTCATCATCTTCATAGTCTCCTTAATCTCGGGTTTAATGCCCGTCCTCCCACGCACTCGTATTATGGCATAATATGGCATATGATCATTCCTCCTTACCATTCAGCAATATAAACGCGATTATTCCTCTGTCCAATCCTTGCTGGACTGCATATTGGTTAGCCTGCTGAGAGCATCGACCACTGCAACCGCAGTATTAAACTTGGTCCTAGTACTCCCAGTGCATGAAGACCATACATCGCTCACACCAACCTTTGCGAGCACCTTCTTCACGATCGAGTTGCCGACCACACCGACACCTCTGGGTGCGGGCTTGAGCGTCACAACCACACTGCCGCATTTGCCGGATACTTTCACAGGCAGGCTGTGCTTCGTCCCGCAACCGCATTCCCAAGAGCCGCAACCGAACGGAACCGAGATTAAATTCATCTTTGCGGAGCGGATTGCATTCTCTATAGCGGGCCTTGCCTCATCAGACTTGCCTGCACCTATCCCTACATGGCCGTGGCCATCGCCCACAACCACAACTGCCCTAAACTTGATCTTTCTGCCGGAGTCAGTAACCCTCTGCGTTGTCCCCAATTTTATGAGTTCATCCGTCATATCGGGGAGGAGCTTGTCAACTATCTCTGGCTCAAGAATCTTCTCGCCCTTTGTGAGTATTTCATCTATGTTGGTTATCTGGCCGCTTGCAACCTTCTTGCCAAGCTCAGTCTTAGGGACCCACTCCACCTTCACTTCCTCGCGCTCAAAACCGAACCCGCCATTCCTTCTCCTTTGATGTTCAAAACCCATATGATCACCTAGATTTTCGCCTTTATCTTCTCAATGAGCTGTGGCAATGCCTCCGGGTCAATACCCATCTTGAGGTACTGTGAAAACATCTTTTTATATGCCTCTGGGTTAGAGCCCTTGAGAGATTTGGCATGCTCTGAGATATGCTTCCCAGCAAACCTGTCAGTATTGAACACCTTCTCATCGTACGGCATTTCAAGCCCACCGTCAATAACACCCTTGAGTACTGCGAATGCGAATGAGGATTTTACAGGTGTCCTCCGCCCAATATCAAGCACTGCCTTCTTGACGCCTTTTGCAAGTGCGCGTTTTGCAAGCGCATAGCCAACCAGATATGCGCACGCAACGTTCTTAGATGGGGGAAGGCCATACTTCTCAATGTCCTTAGAAGTTGCACACGCAACAACCCTATCGCCCTCAGGTGCATAGGAGACTAGCTGTGCTATCACACCGTGTGACGTCTTGCGCGCCACCACCCTATCCCCGGATTTCAAGAGGGAGAGCCTCTTCCTATAATTTGTGCGGCCCTCTCTTCTCCGCCTAAACAAAACATCATATGTTCTTCCTGTTACCATAAACATCACTTCATGAGATTGTTATCCTGTATGTAGTGCGATAGCTGCGCCCTTGACTTGAACATGCCGCCCTTCACCTTAAGGTAGAGCTTGCGGTATGCGCCATCACGGAGTGCATTCTTCACCTGCTTGAGATAGGAGCGCTGCGCACGGATGTGCACGGCCCATCTTCCCTTCTGGTTGAGCCTCGCACCCACACTCCCCTTCCTGCTGCCTGCACCCGTCCTCCCCTTTCTGCGGAGTTCATCATTCTTTCGGCCTCTGAACCGCGACGTGCCCCTCTTTTTTGCCGCAGTGATAACACCCTGCATCACAAGCATCTTAACATCATCACGCGTGAGTGCAGATGCCGCATCTGAGAGCCTCTCGGGATTTATTATTATCTTTGACTCGCCGCATTTGAGTATGTCAGCAGCCATTCTTCGTACTGTACGTATGCTCATCGTAAACACACCTTTTAGTTGAGAAGCTTAAGCTTAAGTGCTTCTATCCTCTTCATGAGAAGCTCGCGCTTGCGCTTACCGATAGTGGATGATAAACGAACTGCAACAGCATCACCCACCTTCACGCTGTCAAGGTCTTTCTCACTGCGCACAAGCACTTCTCTGAACCCTGACGGATGCATACCCCTATACTTCCTCGGGTTTCTGTACCCTATATTTGGCAGTGCACCCATCTTGGCTTGGTGATCCTGCTGCTTGTTGTCAATCCCGCGAGGCTTCCTCCACACATCCTTAAGACGCCTTCGCTGGGGACCTATGTTAGGCCTCCTAAACCGGGGATGCCGAACCTTCTTGGAATGTAAGACTTTTGGTTTCATTTATTCACCACACTATTTAACCACGTAAATGCCGTCCTGAAACACGCGCTCATCCTTCCCTTTCACCCGTGTTATCTGCTGAATGTTGGCGGCGGTCTGGCCAACTGCGTAGTGGTCGGGGCCCTCAATCTCTATCTCCTGGCCCTTCACTTTCACAGTAGTATTTCCTACAATCTTGGCGGTTCTGTCAACCTTCCCGCCAAGGAAGTTTTTCACGATTATGTCACTGCCCTTCACCTCAACCTTCATCGGGAAGTGCGAGAACAAAACCTTCATCAACCGCTTGTGGCCCTCCGTCACACCCGTGAATGCGTTTTTTATATGCGCACAATAAGTATAAACCGCTCTTTTGTCCCCAGAGAGCTTAACCGCACCGCTGTCAACATTTACTGACAGCCTCTTCGGGAAGGTAACGCCAACCTCTCCCTTTGCACCTTTAACCTTGGCTACACCTTCTGAAACCGTGACCGTGACACCCTGTGGTATTTTCAACGACTCCTCCATCAATCACACCTCAGTAGACGTAGGCTATGAGCCGGCCGCCTATATTTCTCTCCCTTGCTTCCAGATTCGTCATGAGGCCCTCTGATGTTGACACTATGAGCATGCCGAATTCCTTGCTTAGCACGTACCGCTGTTCCCATTTTATCCACTCATCCGCAGCCACTGCAAACCTCGGCTTGATCACACCGCAGTTGTTGATGGGGCCTATGCCGTAGACGATTACCTGATCGCCTCGGCCGTCCTTCTTGTACTCGTAAGACTGCACATAGCCCCTCTTTTTCAGTATCTCAATAACGCTGAGCAAAAGCTTGGAGGTAGGCTTGATTATGCATGAGCGCTTGCCAACCCTCTTGTGGGTCTTTATAACGTTGAGACCTTGTGCCAGAACATCCATATGAAACACCCTAATACTTGCGGAAGTCCATCTGCTCGCCGTGATCGCGCAGGCATCTCCTGCAGATGTTGAGGTCGTACTTCCGTATCAGCCCGCGGGCAGTGCCACACAACCTGCACTTGCGGTTCCCCTTGCCCTTGAACTTCGATAAGTATTTTTTCTCTTCTTTCTCATTCACTCATAATCACCTGTTTATCATCTTTCATTCTGATTCAAACCTGTCAAGAACCTTCACCCCAAAAGAGCCCTCAACGAACTTATGTGCCTCCTCTGGTTTTATAACGTGGGATTTGCCGATTTTTGAGGTTGCAATCTTTCTGCTTGCGACCCTATACCCGGGTCTTACAAGCGAGACGCACACATCAAACCCCAGCATCCCTATCTTGGGGTCATACTTAACCCCTGGAAAATCTATGTACTCCTTCACACCGAATGCGAAATTGCCACGCGTATCAAATGATTGTTTGTAAAGCTTGCCGCCAACCGCCTCGAATGCCTTCTTCAGGAACGCTAGTGCGCTTTCACCACGCAACGTCACTTTAGTCCCTATAGGAAGGCCTTTCCTAAGGTTCCAAGTCGGGCTTCTTGTCTTCGATTTGGTCTGCACAGCCTTTCTGCCAGTGAGCTGTGAGAGGAATGCTGTGGCATTCTCCAACGGCTCGCCCGCCTTGCCCATACCTATGTTCACAACGACCTTCTCAACGCGGATATCCTTCATGCCTGCCATTAATAAAACCCCTTTTCATCCTCTATTCAAGATTCAACCACGAATATGTAATCCTTCACCGTTATGAAGTTTTTGCCATCATCAGTCTTGATTTCAACCTTTGCGCGCGATTCCGGTGTACCGGGGATTATGCCCGCTATCTTACCGTGCTCACCTGCATGCTTGCCCCCAGTCACAACACACTTGGAGCCGACTTCCATCGGGTAGTGGCCGATTACCTTGAAATCCGGAATTGAGAGTTTGAGCGTATCACCAACCTTATAGCCTGCATCTTGCAGGAGAGACCTGCCGTCGTCAAACGAAAATTGCCGCTTGCCATTGTTCACTGTCCTCTTGCCAGTAATCTTGAGATACTTGTGCTTTCTATTATCCCTCCTCGCGACAAGCTTGCCATTGTCGTCAAGGTCGAGGTAATACGTAATGTCAACTGCAGGAATGTAAACCACATCCATGAACCCAACTGGGAACTTAGGGTCTTTTATAACACGGCCGTCAACCATTACCTTGCCGGCCTTTATAATGGTGTCTGCCTCCCGCGCCGTATCTGCAATCTTCAACAAATCTCTAAGGAGCGAAACGAGAGCGATGCTCTCACTGCGCCTATGCGTACCCGCACGCGGTTTTGCAAGCCATACCCGGTCTTTCCTTGGAAGGATGAGCTTGCTTGGAGCGTTAAGGCGCTTTAATGACTTTTCCATCCCGTGCTTTGCCATATATCAACACCTATCATTCTACACCTGCTGCTTTGTTGGTTTCGGAGATTCACTCTCAACCTTTATGATAAGGACATTGGAAGGGTCCAGAAGAATGGGTACTTCCTTGCCATCAGCCTTCTTTGAAGTGATGCCCTCCACAGCAATCTTGCCCTGTCGGAGCGCCACTTTGGTGACCTTCCCTTCCTTTCCTTTGTTTTCTCCGCGCACCACCTTCACTATATAGCCGTTCTTGATGCGCAAAGCGCGCCTGCTGACTGTCTTGCGCAATTCCTTCGAAAGATGGGCGGAGACCATATCCTGCCTCTTATGCAACGGCGCGAGAGCGCGCCTCTTCCTCTGCAACCTGCGCATCCTGCTCTTCTTGGGTGCTATATGCGGCACCGTTCGCTGTCGATTTTTCACGTTGCTCTTCATTCACACCACCGCAAGCGCGATCGCAGCTACCTTTGGGTACCGCTCTGCAACCTCACGCGCAATCGCACCTTTAATCTCACTCCCCTTCGGAAGGCCGTTCTCATCAATCAAAACGGCGGCATTATCCTCGAACATTACGTGCACACCGTTTGCGCGTCTGTACTCCTTCCTCTGCCTCACTATGACCGCCTTCTCAATCTTTTTCCTCAATTTTGGCGCGCCTTTCTTGACAGATGCAACAACTACGTCGCATATGCCCGCCGCGGGATACTTGTTTTTAGTGCCACGATAACCGGCCATGCCGATTATCTGAAGTATCTTGGCACCGCTGTTGTCATCGCATGCTATCTGTGCACCAAGCGGCAAACTCCTTGTGATTGTTGCTGTAAGCCCTCTCATCTTAAACACCTATCGATTATTCCTCTTTACCCAACACAACCCAGTGCTTTGTCTTGCTCAGCCTCCTGCACTGCTTCAGCCGTACAATATCGCCTACATCCACAGACATGCACTCAGGAAGATGGGCGTGGAGTTTGGAGCGGTTCTTTGTGTACCTCTCATACTTCGGAACGTAGATGAGATACTCGCGCTCCACCACAACCGTCCTCTTCGCCTTGTTGCTCACCACCTTCCCGGTAAGCTCAAGGCCATATGTACTCAGATTGCCGTGAATGGGACATCTTGGATCACTACAGTTTTCAGTCATTGTTTCACCATCTGTCTAATGAACATTCGAGCGAGTGTTCTAGCTATCAAATATTTATATAGCTTCATGAGTGTAATCGCTCGGTGAGTTTAATTAAATGAGGGGAGTTTTTTAAAGCTTTGGGGGATGAGACCTTTCAGTTATAAATGGTTTTGAATGGGTGCGGGTTTAAGTGGCGCCCGCTATAAGCTCTTTTGTCGACGGAATGGGCATCGAAAGGATATGTTTAAATTGTTTTTGCATAATAAGAAAAGCGGAGTGGAAATTGCTTTGGGTAGTGGCTGGAGTGGCGCGTGGTTTTTAAGTACGCATTAGAAACAGTGGCCCTTGGGAAAGTACACTAATTAAAGGTGGGAGTATGGAGCTAAGACAGCAGATTACCGGAGAGTACCTTCAGCTGAAGAAGGAGGCTAGGAGAAAGGCCAGCATAGTATACGGGCGCGGCCTGCTCGTAGAGGGCATCGGCGAGATGATAGTTGACCCTCGCGGGAGTATGGACATGGGCATTAAGAGACGTGAGATGTTCGATTTTGATGCATTCTGGGAGAGGCTGAAACAAAATACCTCCCCCGCGCAACCTAAACTTGGGTTTTTGCAGAGGGTGCTGTGCGAGATGCTTCTGAACGCGGATTTCAGCGCACCACGCAAGAAGGAGCAGTGGGAGGATGAATATGAGCACAAGGAAACATTCTCAATGGGTGTTGATGGGATGCACCTTTACAGAGCCACGTTGCAGGTGCGGAGCATGCTGGATGGCAGCACAGATGAAAATGTAACTATATGGTCAACAGTACCACCGTGGGATGGCCAGCATACGGTAGCGGAAGTGCACAGGTTCTCGGGTACGTTCATATCCCTATACAGGCACGCATACAGAGTGCTGTTATGGGATGAGAGGCTCTTCCCATGGTTCATGGACATCATGTTCGGGAAGATGTACATTAGGGATGGGGCCGAAGGAGGATTTGGGAAGCCGTTCATGCCCACCACGCCGGCATTGATGTACGGACACGATCCGGCTGGCACTAACGCGCAAGGCAATGAAGTACGGGCACAATTCGATTAGCACTAACGCGCAAGGAATGGAAATGAGAATGGATAAGGAATAAGCAATAATCTTTTTCTTTATAGCCAGTTCTTCTTCTTGAAATAGATGACCATTATAACCGCAACTGCAAGCATAAGGCCCAATATGGCAGGATAGCCCCATTCCCATTCAAGCTCGGGCATGTATTTGAAATTCATTCCATACACACCCACTATAAACGTGAGTGGGATGAAGATGGTTGCAATCATCGTGAGGACTTTCATCACCTCATTCAGGCGGTTGCTTATACTCGAGAGATAGATATCTATCATGCCTGAGAGCATATCCCTAAATGTCTCAACTATATCAACTATCTGTATTAGATGATTGTGCACTTCTCTGAAATAAACCTTTGTTGAGTCCTTCACGAGGCGTGATTCAGCCTCAGCTATATCGCCCACTACTTCGCGCAATGGCCAGGCAGCACGACGAAGAATGAACAGCTCGCGCTTGAGCTCATGGATTTCGTGCAATAGATTATTTTTGGGGTTTGCAACGACCTTCAATCACCTCAACCCTCTCGCCTACGGATTCAAGTACTGTAAAGTAGCCCTCGACAACCGCATCTATCAAACGGTAGACTAAATAATCGGAGCCAAGCGTGCGCAGTTTCCCTTTGCCCTTGCGTATACGCTCGCGCACCGGTTCGAACACATCAGTCTCACCTTCAACAAACGTGATCACAAAATTCTTTGAAAGTATTATGCTCACCTGCTCCGATTTGAGTTCTCCCTTATCGTCTCTGGACAGCATATCCATTACAATATATATGTAGTTATCAAAATCCTCCATCTTGGGCCGCTGGCCAAACTGCACGATATCCTCTGCAACCAATGGGTGGATATCAAAATAGGACCCAATCTTCTCTACTATCTCATGATGATCTGAGCGGGAGATGTTTATCCATGTGACGGTTGGCGTCTTCTTAAACTGAAAAAATTCCTCAACCCTCGTGATTGTCTTCTCTGTAAAACTAGTAGCAGTATAATCGAATACAGTTATCTTAGGTGTCCCACGAGGTTCCAGTGGGGCCTTTCTTGTGCGTCTCTTCATCAATCTGGCAGCCATCGATTAGAAGTCGCACGCAAACTATATATTAGTTAAGTCATTTTTCGACTTGTGCCGAGACACGGATGGCATTTAAGAAGCTATTGTGCAATATAGTGGTATGATGCAAAAAGGGTCAAACTACAGCGGGCACTTTAATGAGTTGGTAAAGCGGATAAATGGGAAAAATGACCTGAAAATTGTGGCCTCAGGCGTGATGGCATATCATAATACTAAAAATGCAATCGCACCATATCCAGAAGTGCCCGGGACAAGCTGTTGAGATCGGATGTTGACTTGTTTTTCGATACCGTTTATGTTACAACACATAAGGATAAGGATACGATGCCTGCGATTGAAGCGGGGATGTATGCAATAAGAGTGAAGAGAGGAAATAGCGGATATGGATATAACTACTGAATATGACTTGCGGATATAACTATCAGGATATACTATTGAAGGGCCAACACATAAAGAAAGGATAAGAGAATCTAGCTCTTAGCTCTTTGCGAGCTTGATGTCCTCTTCTGTTACGGTTTTTCTGCCTGCATGACGGCCGAGCTTTATCGCCCGCGCAGAAATCTGCAGTGCCATCTCCTCGAGCACATCCGCAAGGGCGGTGACTGCATCATCACTCACCCTCTCTGCACCCGCACGTTTTATGAGCCTCTCGATAGGGGCTTTTGGAAGTTCGGACATGAAAATCACCTTGACAACTTTATTAAAGCTGAAAACCCTTATAATAGTTGATGGCGCTTAGAAACGGCATTGAACCCCGCAAATACCAAATTGAGATGGCTGAGAGCGTGATTCGCAACGGAAACACGCTGGTGGTACTCCCAACCGGCCTGGGCAAGACACTCATTGCAATCCTAGTGATGGAGAAGAAACTTCAAGATGGGGCAGTGCTGTTTTTGGCGCCAACTAAACCACTCGTGAACCAGCACTTTAAGACGATAAATGAGTTGTTAGAAAGCGCAGATGCCATTGCAATAACTGGGGAGGTGAGCAAGCACGCAAGAAAGGAATTGTGGAATAAGCACAAGATTATTATTGCAACCCCACAGACCGTAAAAAGCGACCTCAACGCTATAGAGAAGGGTAGGTTCTCACTCGTGATATTGGATGAAGTTCATAGGGCAGTGGGGAATTATGCATATACAGAAGTTGCAAAGGCGTTCAGGCCATACTCAACGATAATGGGGCTTACTGCATCCCCCGGCGGGAAGAGGGCAAAGATTGATGAGATAAAGGAAACACTAGGCATAAGTAATGTTGAGAGCAGAGACTATGGCGATGAGGATGTTGAGCCATACATTAAAGAGATGGATATTGAATGGATTCGAGTTGATGAGAAGGAGGAGTATGTTGCGGCCAAGAGGAAGTTGGGGGAATTGATTGGCTGGTACTTGAATATGGTAAAGTATTACGGGTTTAATGTATTCGCACGGAGCAGGAAGACCATGCTCATGGCACAGCAGTCCATAATACACAGCGGCCGTAGGACAAAATATCATGCACTCAAATACTTAAGCGCGGCAATCAACCTCGATTATGCCATTGAGATACTTGAGACACAGAGTATGGATGCATTCCTCACCTATGTGGGCAATATTGGGACGAGGGAGACGAAAGGTGCACAATTATTGACAAAGGATGGGCGGCTGCACGAGATTATGGAGTTTGTTAAGGTCAATAAAGTAATGCACCCCAAGATGGATAAGCTGGTTGAGATAATTAGTGCTGACAGAAATGCGAAGTATATTATATTCTCACAGTATACCGCTCAAATTGAGTACCTTGAAAAAACACTTGCAATGTTTGGGTTCAGGTGCAAGAAGTTTATGGGGCAGAGAAAGGGTTTTACAAGAAAACTGCAGCTGGAGATAATCGAGCAGTTCAGAAACAATGAGTTTGATGTTTTGATTGCGAGTTCGATCGGTGAGGAGGGGTTGGATATTCCATCAGTTGATTATGTCATATTCTATGAGCCTATCCCCAGCGAGGTAAGAAGCATACAAAGAAGAGGACGAGCGGGGAGGGCTAAGAAAGGGTTTGTGAGAATACTCATAACGAAAAATACAAGGGATGAAGCATACTATAGCTCTGCACAGCATAAAGAGAGGAAGATGAGAAAAATAATAACAAGGATGAGCGCACGGAACGAGAGAAAATTCATCCCGGTGAGCAAAGAGGAAAGTGCGGCAACACTTGCACCAGCAAAAAACAGGACGGGAACACTGTACGATTTCATGTAGAAATCCTTCTTTATATCATAAAATCCTTTGATGTCTTGCCCTCTGGAAATACAGAAATGCCGTTGGCGCGTACGGGAAGGCCATACTCATTAGCGACAAGTGCAAGCTCGTTTATGGGAATTTGGCGGTCAGTATCCAGTAATTTGTAGGCACCACCGGGGGATGGCTCGGCAACCATCCTGAACACTATGCGCTGGTAGATGCCGCCCGCCCGCTTGACGCGCAGGATTACACTGCCACCCGCTTTAAAATCTATGTCGGCCATAGGATAACTTGCACCTCTTTACTTAATATATGTGAGCTTGGCGAATTCAGCGATTGAGTTTTTTGATTTAAGCATCTCTTCTCTTGCAAGGCCTCTAACATCAATATTGTGTTTCTCTGCATATGAATCGAGCCATCTTTCATATTCGTGTTTGGAGATTACACTCGCACAAGCAACGGGGGTGAACTGCTCGGCCTTTGTAATTATAGTTACATCCGCGTTTGGGTTTATCGATTTAATCTGCTCTTTCAGGAACGCATCATGCACCTTCCCCCCAAACTTGTCAATTATGACCCTGCACTCCTGACCGTCAAGCTTGTGCAGTAGCACAGAAATAGCAGATGTGTGCATCTCACATAAAATCTCGTTCAGATTATTTTTGAAACGCGCATTGAAATCAGAGGGTGAAAGCAAACGCACTGCATGTGCATAAGATTTGATATGCTCATACACACGCCCTAACTGCACATTGCTCATCTCCTTGCTGTCCATCGCCCCGCCAAATCTCGCCTCCGCACGCTCCCTCTTTGTTGAAAGAAGCACCGCGCCAGCCACTAAAGGCCCCACAGCTTCTCCCTTCCCTGCCTCATCCGACCCTATAATGGGGCAATCGAAAGGGTCTATAGATTCGAGGTACTTAAGAATCGCCTCTTTGGGCTCGCCCATAGGCATATCAGAAAATACCGCCTTGCCGCTCTTATACACTATTACTGTGAGATTATCAATCTTATACCTTGCATGCTCATAGGGATTTGTTGCGGCGGCTTCGCTGCCTATTTCCAGTAGTAGTTTTTCAAATGAAACTAATTCGTTTTTTGGAATCGCGAGAGCGTGCATACGAAGTAGAATTGGTGCAAAATGATTTAATGTTTTGTTTTACAAAAATGCCTCGACATCCTCTTTCTTGCTGTTCAATTCCTGCTCATACTGTCTGGCCATCGCTTCCAAGTCAACACCGGCACTCACGAAATCATACTTCCTCTCCCTCACTCTTACAAAGATGGGTTGGACAACAGCCTCGCCTAGGATTAGCGCTTCACCAGTCTTCAGCATGGTTATCTGATTCGACATGTAATAGTCAATACCCTCACAACTCTCTTTTATGTGGTCTATATCGTATGGGTTTGTGACACGCAGTATTATTTGGGTATTGCACTGAGACAATGCAGTGGTGCTCAGGTGGACGGGCCTCTGCGAAATCAGGCACAGCGATGCACCGAACTTTCTCCCCTCTCTGGCAATCCGCTCTATCTCGCTCTTTGAGAGCATATCCTCCCGCTTCACCTTTTCAGAAGCAAAATTATGCGCCTCCTCGATCACCAGCACAAACGGGGGCAACTTCCCTTTCTTTATCGTATTAAAGAGCCTGCGCGCCAAGTATGTGACAATCATCTGTTTCTTCTTTTCATTGTCTACGTTCTTTAGGTTGATAACACTCATATAGCCGGGCCTCACAAGCGAGGTTATGGATGGGTCATCAACCTTCCCGAACAACCGCATCCTGTGTGCCTGTTCAAGATGGTCAAGAAGCGCATCTCTTGTAGCAACTGACTTCTTATCCTCAATTGCATTCAGGTTGAGTATAATATCCTTTATAGTGAAGAATTTCCTCTCAAGCTTTGCAGCCTTCTTAAGCTCATTGAATGTTGCGGAGAACATCCTCTTCTGCGGGCCGCTGAGCGAATGATAGAATGGAAGCATTTCAGGAGAGGTATTCTTGGTGCCTATACGTATCTTGTCTGCATCGTATACAGTAATCCTATCAGATAATGCAGTCCCCTTCATAGCCGCATACTCGCCATGGACGTCTATCACAACAATCCCGAGCCGCCCGTCTTCTGGCTTTCGCTCGAGCAGTTCTTCTAAAAGTACGCTCACTAAATACGATTTACCCGCCCCGCTCATCGCCAGTATCGCCACGTGTTTCTGGAATAGTCTTGAAAGGCCCAGCCGGACATCAACGTTATGGTTGAGCAGTTTGCCGACAGTGAGGCCGTTATCCTTGAAGCCGAGATATTTGGCCAACAGTTCATCCTCAACTGCAAAAACATCGCTTCCTGGTGATGGCGGGAAGGAGCACCTGTGCAGCAGCTTGCCGTCAAACACCCCTATTATGCGCACCTCAGCGATTGTAAAGCTCCAATCATTTACGGGAAAATGTGAGGACATAATACCCGCACGCTCATACTCCGCAACACTCTCAGCCCTCTCGAAATACTTGTTTGAGCGGAATATATCATTCACGGACGCAATCAATTTGCCGTTCTCATGCGGTACCTCTATAAACTGGCCTTTCTTTAACTCGCCGAGTGCATCATCATTGATTACAAACGCAAATTTTGTGGTATTCGGCGAATCAATCATTGAGATTACTGTGCCCAGCTTGCCGTTGGCCATGGATTAGAGTTAGGAAAAAACAATATAAAAATCAATCCTGGTGTTTTTCCAGTAAAACAGTTCAAAAATCAATCATCATGGTGTTTTTCCAGTGAGGCACTTTATTGTGCCTCCAACGAATTTATATACGCTTCAATAGATGGCCTATGCTTTGCAATAATCAACTGCGCTGTCTTGGTGTGAAACCTATCATAATAAAACTGGTACTCCGATTTAACCTTGGCAAGCCATTTCTCACCAAGCCGTTCGTACCAATAGGTACATAACCTGCTCTTAAACCCATCAAGTGTGAACGACTGTAGCTTGTCCGCATCCCACACTATCTGGCGCTCGATGGGCCCTTCAAGAAACTCCTTGTTGTGAAAGTAGATAGAATCGTATACACCATCAACCAATTGCTGGTCAAACCCGCCTGCAGCAACTAGGAATTCTTTTGCATACTTCGCACCCTCACTGCCATGGTCGCACCCATTCTTTTCGCACAAGCCTCGGCTTATATCGTGGAGCATTGCAGAGACCCAGCACACATCCTCATTGCCTCCCTCCGCCTTGGCCAGCTCAAGCGATATACGTGCACTCTCCTTCGCATGCTCAATTGTGTGGAACTTGTCATTGGCCTCATATGCGAGCTCCGCAAACCTAAGCACCTGCACGATCTGCCTTTCAGTGAGCATGGGTAGTTATAGCACCACTACGCATATAAATAGTTTTTACTCAAATCGTGTAATAGGGGCCCGTGAGGTAACCTGGATAGCCTACAAGGCTTCGAATGCCATCTCCAAACGCTGGAGAAATAGGTAGATTCCAGATGAGACCTTGGAGTAAGGGTTCAAATAGTGGTTTTGCATTCATGCAAAACTGCGTGGATATCCCTTCGGGCCCGCTTTTTACTTGTTGAATGGGGCAAATTACGGGTTATATAAAAACATTTAAATAATAACGTCTCTTAAAATAGATATGCGCTCTTCTATGAATGACCCTAAGAAATTCATAGAAAGAAAGGAGATACAGCTCTTTTTGAAATCCATCGGAGGGGAATATGCACCTATCCTTGCTGCAAATATGATAGAGCCCATAAGTGATGAGGACTTGGCTGCAAAGTGTAACATACGCGCGGCGGATGTGCGCATGATCCTCAACAAGATGCATTATATGGGTGTGATAGATTACAATAGGTCTAAAGACAAAGAGAGTGGGTGGTACTACTACGGTTGGTTTGTGCGGTTGGACAAGCTCATCGATGCATACCTCCAGCAGAAGGAGGAGGACCTCAAAAATATAGAACAGAGGCTCAATGACAGCGATGCATTCACACTATACATATGCAGGAAGTGTGAGCAAACATATGATTTTGACAGGGCCACAAGCCTTCTCTACCACTGCCCGCTCTGTGAAACGATCCTAGACCGGGACATAACAGATGAGGATTTGAAGAAGATGGCAAGGATGGCTGAACAGATACGGAAGGAGACCTCCGAGATACGCCGGCAGTTTGGCCATCTTCACGCAAAAAAATACAAAACAATGAAAGTAATTTGATGCACAGCGTATTGCCAACAGCCAACATATTAAAACACTTTCGGCCTAATTAGTTTGATTCCAAGGGTGCTAAACTACTATGGGAAAGAGCATAAGGAATGAGGAAAAAAGGCCTGTACTACTCGCATTGTTCTTTATCCTCACCGCAAGCGCTGCATACTACTCATTCACCAGTTTTGGTTATTACTGGACAGTGCTTGTGCCAAATATAGTGTTATTATATGTGACTACTGTGCTCCTCCTAGTGTATGTTGACCATTCAAAGGATTATGATGCAGCAGTGGATGCAAAGGACCTACCGCCCATTACCGTAATCATTCCTTCATACAACTGCAAGATGACGATTGAGAAGACGGTCGAATCAATAAGGGGTGCAGATTACCCAAACGGCATTGAGATAATTGTGGTAGATGACGGGAGTACTGACGGTACGCGGGAGATACTCCGGCGCATGAGAGATATAAAGCTTATACTAAAGGAAAAGAACGAAGGTAAGGCGGAGGCACTCAACGAGGGCATACTATTGGCAAAAAACGAGTACATATTCTGCATAGACTCTGACACATACCTCCACAAAAACGCGCTCAAGTATATGGCTGCAAAAATGATAAGCGATAATGAAATGGGCGCGGTAACGTGCTTCGTGAAAGTCTCGAACAACAAATCATTCCTAGCCAAGGTGCAAGAGATTGAGTATTTCATAGGGTTTGGGTTCTCGGCCATAACCTACTACCTGCTCGATGCAGTATTCGTTACACCCGGCCCGATGACGTTGTTCAGGAAGTCAGCACTCCTGAAAGCGGGGATGTTTGATACCAACAACATCACAGAGGATTTGGAGATCGCGTGGCGGCTGAGAAAACTCGGATACAGGATAGGTTTTGCATATGAAGCAGAAGTCTACACTGAAGTGCCGAATAACATAAAATCGTTGTGGAGACAGAGGACGAGGTGGTACAGGGGCAAGCTTTCCAATATAATAAAGCACAGGGATATGCTCCTCAACCCAAAGTACGGTTATTTTGGTATGTTCGTGCTGCCGTTCTCGCTGGCGAGTGAGGTTGCAGCACTGGCCACTATATACTTCCTGGCTTATATGGGCATGTACACGCTATTCTGGAATGCCAAGCTCCTCTCCGTCTACCTCTCTACAAACAGCCTATCACTTGCCAACCTCATCACGGGTATGTTCGGCTCATCCTCCGGCGTATTAATGTTCATCATAATGATACTGCCATGGCTTGCAGCCATAACAATAAGCCACAAACTCGGTGGACGGAAAGTTACGTGGAGGGATGCACCAGTGTTTGCATTCTTCATGTTTGTGTATAGCATCATTATCTCAGCGATATATGTTTACAGCGTTTACAAAGAGGTGTATGGTAGCGACTACCACTGGTAGAAGCAAGATTATCATAAAGGTGTGATACATATGGTAAACAGCAGCATATTCATAAAGGCCGGCATAATAACGATAATCCTTCTCATACTCTCGCTCATAGTGGGCGGGTATGTTGAGAATATGGCATACTCAAAGATAAGCGGCGAGCTCATCAAGATAAATGAAGACCAGGAAGCCATCCTCATCCTCCAATCATTTGCGGATGAGAATGATACCAGCCGCGTGTGCAATCTGCTGAAGAGCCAAATGGACTCGATAAACGGAAAGATATACATCCTGCGCTCAGAGCTTGAGGCACAAACGAGCACGAGCATGATCAAGGATTATGATATGATAAGAAGGGAGTATTTCATTGCGAATGCACGCCTACTCTCACTTACCAAACAGCACGCGAAGAAATGTGGGGGAAATGATGAGATAATCCTCTTCTTCTATACTAGTGAGAAACAGTGCCCTGAGTGTCATGCACAGGGGAGGATAATAGATGAGGTACGCCAGAGATGTGCAAATGTGCGTGTGTTCTCGTTCCCTACTGATGTTGACATGCTCATACTCAAATCGTTTATGGCATACTACGGTATGGTGCAGTCCCCATCGGTTGTAATAGACAGAGTCGGCAGGTATGAAGTATTCAACGGTCCTGCAAGCGCTGAGGATATTATTACAAAAATAAACTGCGTATCAAATAAGGAATGAACTGAAAGCAATGGAATGTGAGATGAAAAATACATGGACCTCGATTTAGGAAAAAGAATAAGGAATGCCATTGCGGCCTTTACAGGAAAAGCCTATATTGATGAGGGTGCGGTAAAGGAGCTGGTCAAGGAATTGCAGAGGACGCTCATAAGCGCGGATGTTGATGTGCATCTGGTGCTGAAGGTCACCAAGGAGATAGAGAAACAGGCATTGGAGCTGGAGGCACACAAGGACCTTGCGATAAGGGAGCGGGTAGTAAAAATCGTCTATGATAAACTGGTGGAGATACTCGGTGAGAACTACGAGCCGAAGCTCGATAATAGGAAAATACTGTTGCTCGGGCTCTACGGCACCGGGAAAACCACGACGGCCGCAAAACTCGGTAAGTATTATAAGACGCGTGGCATGCGGGTTGCGGTGGTGTGCGCGGATACTGACAGGCCCGCGGCATATGAACAGCTTGAGCAGTTGTGCAATCAGGCGGGCCTTGCATTTTATGGGGAAAAGGGTGAGAAGGGTTCTGAAAAGATCGTTGAGCATGCGCTTGCAAAGTTTGGCGATTATAACATCATCATCGTTGATTCATCAGGAAGGAATGCACTTGACGAAGGCCTGATAGATGAACTGAAGAGGATAAGTGCTGTAATGCAACCGGATGAAAAACTCCTTGTGCTGAGTGCGGATATCGGACAGGTTGCTGGCAAGCAGGCGCAGGCGTTCAATGAGGGTGTCGGTGTTGACGGGATAATCGTGACAAAGGCGGATGGTAGTGCAAAGGCCGGCGGTGCGCTGAGTGCCGCGCATACTGCGAATGCAAAAGTGATGTTCATAGGAACTGGAGAGCACATCAATGATTTCAGGCCATACGACAGCAAGAAGTACGTGGCAAGGTTGTTGGGGTTCCCTGATTTGGAGGCGCTTATAAGCAAGGTCAAGGAAGTTGAGAGCGAGATGACGGCAGACTCCATGAAGGTGGTTGAAGAGAAGCTCACGATGAAGACGTTCCTCGAGCAGTTGAGGGCCGCAAAGAAGATGGGGCCTCTCAAGGAGGTGTTCTCGATGATGGGGGCTCCAGACGTGCCCGACGAGATAATATCGCAGGGCGAGGATAAGATGAAGAGGTTTGAGGCAATAATAAACTCGATGACGCCGGAGGAGAGGGAGAACCCCGAATTGGTGAAGAGTGCGGAAAGGATTGGGAGGATCGCAAAGGGCTCGGGGACGAGTGTTGCTGATGTAAAGGAGCTGCTCCGGCAGTTTGACATTGTCAGCAAGATGATGCACGGGTTCAAAAAGGATAGGGGAATGAGAAGGAAGATTGAGCACATGCTCCGGCGTGGCGGCGGTTTGTTTAAGTTCTAATAAATTATTATTATATTGAAACCATAGCGTTGGGGAATTTCTACAAAACGCGTTAGATGGATAACTTTTTATAGACAAAAACACATAATGTTAATGGCGATGAAGAGACCACCCCAGAGGAGCGAGCAGCGTCGCAACTTGAAGCGTTGCATATGGCTGCTAACGCGATGATTGCCGGAGTAACTACTGAGCCAATACGTTTTCTTGTAGAAATATTGATGGT
>DYJQ01000046.1 GCA_020723045.1 Candidatus Micrarchaeum sp. | reverse complement strand
ATCTGCGGTTTTGAGCTTATCAGTCCAGTATACTGTTGTGTGGTTGCTTGCGTTGAGTGCACAAGTTTCGAGGGGGGGCGGCTCTTCTGAACTCATGTTGCACATGCAATTCATGCGTTTGAGGTCCTCGCCATCCACCGCACTGAGCTTAAACTCAAACGGCACCACCTCCAAGAAATCATACTCTGCATTACCATTGGCAGGCACCTCTACAGAGCCATTGCTCCAACTTACTTTGAGTGATATATTTGCATGGTTGATAAACATCACCTGCGATGTAGTGGGATGGAAAATACTGGGCATACCCGTACAGTTGTAGATGTCAAATACCGAGTAAAGGCCGTAATCCACATCATCGAGATTTGTTATACTTACATTATGCTGGCCGAAGTATAAGTCGCCATAGTTAATCTCATTAGTAGTAGGAAGGGTTATCCTCGTCTTCTGCTTCACGTAGTATGGCACCTGCCTACCGTTGACTATGTATCCAACACTCTCTGGGCCTATCGATGCAACCACTATCGATTGGTTAAACTCCTTACTCGTGAATGCATACAACCCAATACCCTTGAGTGCCTTGGGTATGGAGAGGCAAACAGACTGTGCTGGGTCCACTGTTACAAGCGGTGGCTCTGAAACAAGGTCCTTACTGTTTATCAAAGATGAGCTAGTAATGCGCTTTGCATATACTGTGGTCGAGTTACTCGATTGCGACCTAAAGCACACACTCCCATTCTCACTCACCTGATCATCAGTCGAGTGCAGCACACCACCTTCATACACATCAATATAGAGCGTATCATTTGTGCCCACAGCGATGTGGAATTTTGCACCCGTAAGCGTATCCATAAAGTTATAATCACCAGCCTTCCCTGCAATGTCATAAGTGCACTTTGAACGGTGTGCGGGCACACTCAATTCTATATTACCTCCCTTTACCATCCTGTTCTCACCATGATCGTTCCGTATGCATACATAGTCGCCTTCATTTGCAGTTGCTGATTTCGGCTGGTAGTCATAATCATAAACCCCTATCTCGGCACCCACACTTGGAGGGTATGCCACTACATAGCCCATATAGGGCGGGTCAATCTCCCTGCTATCCCGTAACCTGTACACACCACTTTCATTGAGCTTGAAACAGCACTTCATATTACTCAAGAGCCGTTTGGCCCCAACAAGAGTATAATCGCCTGCAGGTGATGTTTTGCGCTCGAGCATAACCGTTCTCCCACCTATACTCTCTGGCAGGAGGTTCTCAACGCATACCTCACCCTTCTGCATTGTGCGAATCCCTTTAGAATACTTAGCATCCGCAACAACCTCATTACCCGTTCCTGAGTAAAGTACAACGTGCTCACCATAGGGTAAAAGCTTGAATTCCGTACCGTCGCCATACCCAACAGCACTCAACCCATCCTGCACGAGATAAAACTCGCCCTCCTCCTTTACGCTCATCTCTGGTTTTGGGCATTGAGAGGCAGAGGTGCAGTTGAGTACTGCCTTGATCGTATCGCCGACATGTCCTGATGCATACTCGAGTGGCATCTCAATCTCGTCCTTGTACTTAAACGTCCCACTCACATCACCCTTTGCAGATATGTTTCCCGTGAGTGTATGCACAAGCCCCGCTTCCGCACTGCTCTTACGTAGTACATCAATCGTAACGTTCGCGATTGGGTTGTCATCTATCATTACTGTATTCTTTCCTACTTTTAGGCCGAGTGCGTCTGTTGATTTGCACACGCTCTCACCAGCCTCGAGCGATACGTTTTTGAGCTTGAGACCCTCTGCATACACAATATGGCTGGCTACACCCTTATTTGTGAAGCATACCGTCTCATTCTCAAACACCGCCACTTCGTGCGGGTGGAATGGGTAGTACCCAGTATCGATGAGCACATCTGCTGGATCGGATGGGGCACAGTACTGTTTGGCTAGCTCATAATCATTGAATGTAGGCCCCTGGCCGAGCATAAACATCGGTATCTCCATACTCGACTCGGCAAATACTGCTTTGGCCGCGTATGCACTAAAGTTGCTTAGGTAGATTAACCCGCCTCCCTGTGATGTATCATCGGTTGATTCAGCACAGTATGTATAGTAATATTCCGTGTCGGAGCCGGGACGCGTGCATTTATAACCAGAATACTGCAGTGCATCCTGTTTGCACATGCATTTACACACAAAATAGTGATAGCCCTGCGATGTATCATATGCGCGGTCTATCTCAACACACGGATGTGTGCCTGTGCACTCGCTCTCGGATGGATCCGAGTGGTTAAGCTCATTATAAGTATACCCCTTTACTGTTGGCGGTGAATGTATCTCTTTGCTCTTTGTCTCTGCCTTTTTTTCTGTGGTCTTATCAGTACACTCTCTACACTTATCGCTCTTTGCCGTGCTGTCTATATCCTTGCACACATCATCACATTCTGGATAACCAAAACTACCCTGTTTCTGTTGCGCACCACCCCCTGCAGGTGGAGGGCTCTCAAACGATTCATAATTGGAAGATTCACTACTTACCAGCAGTTTAAAGTCCCTGCTTAGGTCCCGTATAACCTTGTTGCCGGGGTCATCTCCTATAGATAGAATGGGATTGTATGCAAAACTCATCGCATTGTAAGGATACTTAATGGGCATTGCCGCAGGGCAAGTTCTGTAGTTGCCAAAGCATGAAGAACTCTTCTTGCATGTGTGTGAACAATCAAAATTTGATTGGGCGCCGTCCACCCAGCACGAGAGTTGGTCAACTATTCTATACGTCCCTCTCCTCAACTCATTCGCGAGTGCACTCAATGAGTAGTCATTACCTATCGAACCACACGCTACCTGCCCTGGACTGGAATCGGACGGGAGACCAACACCATACCCAACACCTCCCTGGGGGTCATCCCCAGTGCATACTGATGACACTATGTAATACCCCTCTCCTTTTCCCGGATCATCGCATTCATAATCGAGGCAGAGTATATCAGCAGTTGGCAACGCCTCACACTTCCCACCCTCCATCTCAATATACGTCGTGCCTGCGGGGTCATTATTGGCTGGCTTAAACTGCGGGAAGCATGACCACCGCCTGTTCTTCTGCACGAACTCTTTGAGGATTATACCGCATGATGCATTACTGCACTTTATCTCAAAAGGCGCCTCCGTCGCACTCTCGGATGGCTCTGGCAGTTTAGCGACCCCTATCTCAGTCGGCAACTTCCCACGGCCGCTGTATTCAAGGCCAAGCGAAGTGCACCCTAATAGAAAAAGCACAACCACCAGTGAAAACACTCCCATCCATCTCATAACTATTCTACCCCTCTCTCTCATCATTCTTTCATTTACCATATCCGCCGCTAATATAATATAGTTTCAATGATATTGTTTGGTTGCTCCCTCCCGTTATATTCTCGTAAAACAGGAGTGGCACATCCTTCCCCACGCCTATCTCACCACCCTCCATACCATAAACATCCATATCATATTCCCTCCCAGAAATTTTATACTTTTCACTGCGTATGTAGTTGCTCTCATTCAGCATCTCTGCACACAGCACACCTGTGGGATAACCATAGCATACCTGTGAGGAGCGCGTCCCAAAGCCCATCGGCACCACAATATCCATTCCTTTACACTCAAGATTTTTATCATAATACCACACTACCTTCGTTTGATAATGCTGTCCCTCATAATCCATCGAGCTCTCGCTCTCAACCTTATACCCTCCCGAGACTGGCACTGCGGGAAACACTGTCGTGTCTACCTCACTCCCCATCATCTCAACCGAGTATGCACGCTCTATCGCTAACGTATCGGCCAACCTGTACGGCGTACAGGTTATATTGGCCATCTCTGCTGGCTCATTTGTTTTGTTATCGGCCATAAATTGTTGTAGGGTGTCCGCCTGCTTCATTGTATCCATAGTTACATTTGCTGGTACTGCTGGGTTAGTCATATTTCCTAATGCGGACATATTATACCCCACAGAACCATTGCTATCCAACAACGTCCCTTCCAAGGATAGTGTTTCCGGCCGTGGCATCAGGAATGCCATCGCCACAATGACTGCAAAAAGCACCGCTATAAATGCTATTTCTAACCGCGCATCCAGCTTCACTGTTTCTTTTTTTTCTTTATCGACCCTGCTACCCATCTCTCTCACAACCTCTTTTTCATCTTATATTACTCTAAATATACTGCGGCCTATCCCAGAGAGGTCGCCACCGAGAATGCTCGTTATCGTTGTCACAGCCATCAAACTGGTAAACATAGCAACCAACGGATAAAAGAATGCATACAACTGTATCTGCGAGAGGCTGCTCACCGCAGCAGAGAATTTCCTGCCCTCTTTACTACCCTGTGGTGAATCGGGTTTCATCGCAGGGCTGTCTATCAACTCAAGAACAGCAGTCGGGTCGTTAGGGCATATAGCCGGCTTTTCAACTGTCCCCTCTTGTGTTTGCGGTGCCTTCTCCTCCACATTTATACTAACACCCTCAAGTGGCGGGCCGCTCAGGAACAGCACTGCAAGCACAAATGGATATATGAAGTAGAGTGTTATTGCAATACCAAGCATTGCAGCACCCAGCCCACGTGTCAGCGGGATGGCCCTGAATATAATACCTAGCGGAAGGTATATTGCAGCCATACTGGCCTCAATCCACTGGAGTAAGTTGAGCTGGAAATATGTTGAGATGGAGAGCCACATCACATCCTCCGCGAGCATCATACCATCGAACAGCTTGCTCCACAGAGGTTCTAATGCCCAATCGAATGGAAGAGGAATGTAGTTACCCGCACTATACACTCCAAGACGCATTTTAAGTGGAATTTCGTATAAAGAGACGCTGTTCGCAGTCTTGAACTCATCCTCAAGCAACTTGAGCACAGCCGCCATATATACATAGTCAACCTCATAGGGGTTTGCTGCATATCCCTTCACACCTAACAGTGCCTCCGCAGTCTTCTCATCGATTAAATCTGTAACGGAATACGCATTTGGCTGTGTTGAGAGTGCAAAATTGCCAGTTGCCTGAAACGTGAGCAGAACACCGCCGATGGCAACTATTGCCAATGCCTGCAACAGCTCGCCCTTTGCATACCTCTGCACCTGTGGTAGCATAAACAACCGCGATACCATATACACGATTGCATTGAACAAGATTGTTATGAGGGCAACGAGCATAAATATTGCCCACCATTCATCACCCATATTATGAAGCATCTCTGTTGCAGTTGTATGCCACACCATCCACATACACCATCCATTTTTCTCATATTGCCCTGAATACACCACCTATATCTATCTCGGAGCCAAACGTAGAAGACATACTCCTTATCACCGCAGTCACGATCAAAGCCTCAAGCGCGGGGATGAAGAATACACTTAGCAGGATTGATGCAACTGCGCTGTATGCATCGCCTATGGCGTTTATGGCG
>DYJQ01000045.1 GCA_020723045.1 Candidatus Micrarchaeum sp. | reverse complement strand
GCGCCACTCAGTGCAGTCGTGTATGCCTCCGGAACGGGTTTGTAGAAATCCTATTAAACGACGAATGCACTCAAGAATAAAAAAATGCGCCGCATAAATTGAGCCATGGCGTGTCCATTCTGCAACCCTAAAGAGAGCGGGAACACCATCATAGCCGAGAATGAATATGCATACGTTATCCATGACAAGCACCCCATTGTAGAGGGCCACCTGCTCGTGATACCCAAGAGGCACTACGAGACTATTGTTGAGATGGATGAGAAGACACTGTGCGGCACAATGTTGCTGGTAAGAGAGATGGAGAAAAGACTTATGGAAAGAGTGGGTGTAAAAGGGCTCACACTGAGACAGAACTGGCACCCTTTCTTAAAGGAGGATGAGTTGGTGGTACGTCATGTGCACTTCCACATCATCCCGCGTGAATATAACGATAAGATGGCTTCTGGGATAGAGAGGATTGAATTGAGCAATATAAAGAAGAATGAGATTGCTAAAAAACTAAGATAATACAAAAACAAAAAACATCATATGAACTTTGCGAGCGTCTTCTCCATATTAATCGCTGAAATGTCGTGCTCAAACACTTCCTTCTCCTTGCGTTGTGGAAGGCCATCCTCATACGTCGGCTTATCTACCTTGTAGAAGATGCCTATGGGCACACGCTCATAGCCTGAATGAACATCCTCGAGCGCCTTCTCATACGCCTTTATCTTATCTGCAACGTCGTGACCCTCTTTGTTGAGGTCATAAATCCTTGTCTTGAACCATTCTGGCGTATTGACCTTGTTCCATGAGGGGCATATCTGAAGCACATCAACCAGTGCAAACCCCTTATGCGCAAGCGCCTGTGTAAACACCTCTATCATATGAGGGATGTTGCCCGTATACGTGCGTGCGACAAATGTGGCATCACTCGTTATGGCAAGTGCGAGCGGGTGGATGGGCTCTTCAAGCACACCGTGCGGTGTCGATTTGGTTTTCATCCCCTTCATACTCGTCGGTGAGGTCTGGCCCGTGGTAAGGCCATAGATAGCATTGTCGTGCACAATATAAGTCAAGCCGATGTTCCTGCGGCACGTCTGCACAAAATGATTGAGCCCAATACCATAACCGTCGCCATCACCACCCATCGCAATCACCCTTAAGCGGCTGTTAGCGAGCTTTATACCGGTTGCTAGTGGGAGCGCACGGCCGTGCAGGCCCTCATAACCGTATGTGCGCACGTAGTGTGCATCCTTACCCGAGCACCCCACACCCGAAACTACAACGGTGTTATGCGTCTCGGCACCAACCTTGACGAGCGCGTTCCTGAGTGCAAGCATTATGCCGAAATTGCCACAGCCTGGGCACCACTGGGGCTGTTCCTTTGGTGTGAAATCATTAACGGTTGCCATCATATCACCTCTATTGTATGCTTGGATTCACCTAACGGCTTATCCAATCCCTTGCCAGCTTCCTTCGTATCGATGATGCGTGCAGTGTAATATTCAACAGGCGTTCTATCATACACCACCGCATCCTTCTCCCTTCCCTCAAGGATGGCCTTTGCATGCTCTGCAACATCCTCGGGGAATAACGGCCGTGCATCATACCTTAGGATGCTGCCTATAAACTGAACGCCTACCTTCTCCTTAAGATACCCGCCAAACTGTGCAGTGCTGTTATTCTCAACAATCACGAGCCGTTTGCGGTACTTCAACAACAGCTCATACGCAAGCGGGTGGAGCGGGTGGACGCACGAGAAATGAAGCGCATTAACCTTAACCCCCTCTTTTTTCAGTATGTCCACCGCCTCAAACACAGGGGCCTTATGCGAGCCCCAACACACCAACGTAAGCTTTGCGCCCTTTGGGCCGTAGAGTGTTGGCGGGATGAGGTCGTTGGCCATGAAATTGATCTTTCTCGCCCTCTTATCAACCATCTTCTTACGCGTCTCAAAATGCTCGGTGCTGAACCCATTCTCCCAGTGCTCATAAGAGGTTGCGACGTGCTCCCCCCCAATAACACCGGGGATTGGCCGTGGCGAAACGCCATCCTCCGTAAATTCATACCTCTTGAACCTCCCGCCTTGGGGAAGTGGTTGCATATGCTGTGTGATCATCTTGCCCCTCTCAATAGGGAGTGGCTTGTAATCGCTGGAATCAGTAGTTGCAGCACTCTCGGAGAGGAACTTATCTGAAAGGATTATTACAGGAATCTGGTACTTCTCAGCGATGTTGAATGCCCTCTGAGTATGCATGTACGCCTCGGTAACATCACCCGGCGCTAGGATGACACGGAGGAAGTCGCCTTGCGACGCATGCATCGCAAACCTGAGGTCTGCCTGCTCGGTCCACGTCGGCATACCCGTGCTGGGCCCAGTCCTCTGCGATAGGACCACAACAACCGGCGTCTCAGCGAGTGCTGCAAGGCCCAGCGCCTCACTCTTAAGCGCAAACCCGCCTCCGGATGTACAGCACATCGAGCGTGCACCCGCGTATGATGCGCCCACCACCATATTCATGGAGGCGATCTCATCCTCTGCGTGCTTCACTATTATGTTGTGGTCATACTCGTGCGCTGCGATGTAGTGGAGGATTGAAGATGCGGGCGTCATGGGATAGGAGGCAAAGAATTTTAGGCCGGCCTGTATCGCACCTGCACCTATCGCCTCATTCCCCGTTAGCACAAACTTGCTCTCCCTCATCCTTCTCTTCTCCAGCTTTATTGGGAATTTGCCAGCGTCATAATGCGCCTTAACATAATCATAGCCGCCCTTTGCGGCGTCCATGTTTATTTTAACTACGTCTTCGCCCTTCCTCCCAAAAATCTCATGGATCATCACATCCAGCTGGTCGAGTGTATAGCCTACGAGTGCGAGTGATGCGCCCATTGCAACAGTGTTGCGCATCAGCATGTCGCCGCCTGCGTTCTGTGCTATCTCAAGAAGTGGGATATTGTAGAGCTGGATGTCCTCCCTCACGTTTATGCCAGTCAAATCTGTATTCTTTCCATCATAGATTATGCTGCCACCTGTGCGGGCCTCATCCTTGCACGCCTCCACAGTAAACTTATTCAGTGCAACAAGCAGGTCATATGTCTTGCTGGGCGCGTTCACGGGCGCATCGCCCACCCGCACCTGTGTTGTGTTGAGACCGCCCTTAATCAACGATGGGTATTCTGGGTATATGAATGCATAATGGCCAGTCCTCGTGAATACCTTTCCGAACAGGATGCCTGCGCCCATCACGCCGAACCCTGCCTCTCCGCCAATCTTCCATACAAACTCTGTCATAAGTGCATCTTTAGGCAGAAAAGAATATTAAAATAAGTGAAAAAACATTCGACAGTTGCAGTAATAAGAGGCCTATCTAATCCTGCTTGGGGATGAGAGAGGGTGCGATAAACTCCACCGTCTTTCTCTCGAGAACGGTACGGCCGTCCTTTATTGCGAGTGTGTACACGAGAATGTATGCACCATGGCCCCTGTACAAACGCTCGTGAACGAGCTGCCACTTCTTATCGGAGAGGTTTTGATTAAGTATGTCGCGATAGTCCCTTACAAGCTTCCTTGCCCTCCTCAAATACTTGAAATCCAAACATTCGGGGCTCTTTAACTCGCCCTCTGTAAAACCAACGCCCTTGGGCTTCTTCTGAAGATTGTTCCAGAACTCCTTAAATGTAAAATCCTCCATCAAACATCACCCGTTTTAATAAAGGAGCAAAAGAATAAAAACACATTTATGGAAGGAAATTTTCCATAAATAAGCATCAAAAATTCCACAATAAGGTTATGAGAGAGGGGATTGTAATGTACGAAACCGCAATGGAAAATAAGATGGGATGGAAGATGAATGGAAAGAGTGCACACATCGCGCGTGTTGAATCTGCGATGCTGTGGGGGGCGCGGAGCTATTTCGCAAAGCATGGCTATACTGAAGTGAGCGTGCCGCACATAACAAGAGCAACGGGCGCGTGCGAGAATATAGATACGCTATTCGAGGTGGACTATTTCGGCCAGAGGACATACCTGAGCCAAACGGGCCAGCTCTACCTCGAATCGCTCATACCGCAACTCAAGAAGGTATACACGATAGGGCCGAGCTTTAGGGCAGAGCCGGATGTGGATGATAGACACCTGACCGAATTCACACTCGTAGAGATTGAGCTGAAGACTGATTTTGAAGGGCTTCTTAATGAGATTGAGGGAACGGTGAGCGCAATGTTTGAGAGTGCTATAGCAAATGCAGGCGAAAGCATAGAAGCGGTTGGAGGAAAGGTTGCAACACTCGAAAACTCAATAAACAATTTCCAGAGGATCTCGTATGATGACGCGATTACATTGCTGGAAAAGCCATTTGGTGTGGTATGGGGTGATGACCTCAAATCGAGGCACGAACAGTACATTGTGGAGGAGCATGGCGGCCTGCCAACGTTCATCACGCACTTCCCCAAAGCGATTAAGTTCTTCAACATGAGAGAGAATGCAGAGAGGCCGGAGGTGGTCAACAGTGCAGACATGATCGTGCCGCTGGGTGGCGAGTGTGTGGGTGCGGCTGAGAGGGAGTATACTTATGAGAATGTCTACAGAAGGCTTATGGAATCACCCATGCTAAAGAAACTGGAGAGCAAGGGCGGCGGGGTTGATGATTTTGCGTGGTATCTCGAGCACCTGAAAAACCATGGAAGCGTGCCACATGCAGGATGCGGGATAGGGTTGAGCAGGGTGATGCAGTTTGCGGTGGGCTCGACTGATATAAAAGAGGGGACAACGTTTCCGATAAACAGGGCTATAATCATTTAGTAGCTTTTATTATTTCATTTCCAAAATGAACGGGTATTTTGATGCTTAATGCGGAGAGAATAGAGAGGATCAAGACGCTTCTCGTTGAAAGGCCTCACTCAATCCGCGAGATAGCTACTTCTCTTGAGATATCATGGAAGACAGCAGACAAGTACATAGACGAATTGTGCGAGCGGGACGGGTCGGTTGGCGTTCATGTGTTTAAGGATGGGATGCGCGGAGGGCTTAAGATCGCATTCCTGAGTGCAAGCGCACGGAACAGCGGGCAGTTGATGGAGTTCCTGCATAAGAGGATTGTGGGGGTGCGGGAGAAGAGCGATTTCTCACCATTCGAGTTGTACCAGCACGTCGATGAGAAGATGAAGAAGGCATTCTGGGAGGCTGAGGGGACAGCGTTCATAGAGAAGGGAAGCGAGGATATAAACAACCTGTTGCAGTCAACACAAAGGAACTACCTGTCGTTCTCGGGTGATTTTTCATGGGTGCAGAGCAGGGAGAGGGGAATGGAGGTTATAAAGACGATTGAGGCGGTGGTGAGGAGGGGCGCAAGGATACACATGCTCGGCAGGATCGATATAAAATCGCTTGCGAGCATAGAGAGGCTTCTCAGTATGAATGAGATGCTTGGAGTTGAGGCCATAGATATAAGGCATATTGACCAGCCGTTGCGCGGGGCAATTGTGGATGACAAGCTCGTGCGGTTGGTTGAGAGCCCGCCAGCGCTGAATAAAACGATATACTATGAGATTACAGACCCCAAATGGGTGCGGTTCGTGAAAGACATATTCTGGGAATTCCACAAGGTGTCAGTGCCCGCGCAGAAACGAGTTGATGAGATTAGGAAAATAATCTGATTTGCGTTATCCAAATCGTGGCAATACC
>DYJQ01000044.1 GCA_020723045.1 Candidatus Micrarchaeum sp. | reverse complement strand
AAGATAGAAACCTACTACTGAGTTGTTGTATGCGGTGTTATTTGACAGGTTGTTGTACAATGAAGAGCGTAACATTAGGCCGACTTCGGACTCATTAGCAGTATTATTGGTGATGTTTGTGTAGTTTGAGTACTCCAAGTATATTGATACGTTGTTATGTTGCAGGGTGTTGTTATCCACCCTCCCCCTCACTGTCTTATAGACCATTATGGCTTGGGTTGGGGAACCGCTGCTTGTTGTTATATAATCGTGTACTATGCAATTTCTTACCGTTATATTTTCTTCTACTACACTGGCCGGGCCGCCCATCAATTCTGATGGGTCGCCCGCAAACACGCCTATCGCATCCACAGTCCCAGTACCGTCTATTGAGTAGCCCTGACAATCCAGCGTGATGTTTGAATTGTTGAGCAGGATACATACCGACTGGCCGGGTATCGTGCCGGCAATGTTCTGGGTGAGTTTATAGACTGTGTTTGGCGTGTCGTACACACCGCATGAATTTATGTCTACACTCCATGGCATGGGCATGAGCATTAATATAGTTATCAAAACAACAAGCAACCCGGTAATACGCAGCCCTCCTCTCATAAATATCAAAACAATATTTGCATCATCATATTTATATAATTGACCACGGCCACACGTTATAAAACATTTACGGCCTTAATCAAGCCATGCTAGATATCGAGCTTTTTAGGACTAATCCCGACAGCATAAGGGAGAGCGAGAAGAAGCGGTTCAAGGACCCCGCCAAAGTGGATGAGGTCGTAAAGTACGATAATATGTGGAGGGAATCGCTTAAAACACTCGAGACATTGAGAAAGAAAAGAAACGATATCTCCGAGAAGATAAACCAGCTCAAGAAGAATGGCCAGCGGTTTGACGACAAGATTACAGAGATGAAGAGCATAAATGATGAAATAAAACGGAATGAACTGGCCTGTGAGGAATACTTGAAGAGAAGGGATGAGTTAAGGTATACAATAGGGAACATACTGCACAAGGACGTGCCTGTAGCGAGGGATGAGAGCGGGGCCAAGGAGGTAAGGAGATGGGGAGAAATCAAAACAAAGGCATTCGCACTGAAAAGCCATGTTGACTTATTACAGGAGAGGGGGCTTGTAGACCTTGATAGGGCGGGAGAGGTGAGTGGGGCCAGGTTCTACTACTTGAAAGGGGACCTTGTAAAACTCAACTTTGCACTAATCAACTATGCACTGGACATCCTGATTGATGAGGGGTTCACGCTTATGCACACGCCGTTTATGATGCAGAGTAAATACATGAGGAATGCCGCAGAGCTTGCTGATTTTGAACAGACGCTCTACAAGGTTGAGAGGGAGGACGCGTACCTTATAGCGACTGCTGAACAGACGCTGGCCGCATACCACGCCAACCAGATGCTGGATGAAAATGTTCTCCCGTTAAAGTATGCAGGCTTCTCCACAAACTTTAGGAAGGAGGCGGGTGCACACGGCAAGGATACAAAAGGGATATTCAGGGTGCACCAGTTCGAGAAAGTGGAACAGTACGTATACTGCCTGCCGGAGGAGAGTTGGGAGTGGCATGAGAAGATGATACGTATTGCAGAGAGGGTAATACAAGGGTTGGGCATACCTTACAGGGTAGTGGACATTGCAAGCGGCGACATGAACGACAGCGCGGCAAGAAAGTATGATATTGAGGGGTGGATGCCCGTACAGAAAACGTACAGGGAACTCATCTCCGGCTCGAACACCACGGACTACCAGGCGAGAAAGATGGGGGTAAGGGTATTGCGGAAAAACGGCGAGAAACAAATCCTCCACACACTCAACTGCACCGCTCTTGCGACCGAGAGGGCAATAGTCGGAATAGTTGAAAACTTCCAGAACGAAGATGGCACAATAACCATACCGCAACCTCTTAGGAAGTACATGAACGGCAAAGAAGCTATTTAAACCTTATTGCCGAGTTCATTAACGGGTGATTATTAATGAGATGGGAAACTATTGCTGAGTTTTCATTCATTGGAGGGGTTATCATTGCCACTTTGATAGGAACCCTGCCCAACATGACACAGCAGGCATACACACTGCTCATCCTGCTCGGCTGTGTCGTTGGCTTTGTAAACATATTTGATAAGGAAATTGAGAGGTTCATGCGCGCACTTGTTGCTATACTCGTGTCCGCAATTGCTTTCTATGTGCTTACGGCGTTTTCACAGGACTCCATGCTCATATTCTTCAAGAACCTTTCGCTTGCCGTTGCGCTGTTCGTTGCGCCCATAGCCTTCATCGTAAGCATAATCGATGTATATGAGATTGCAATGAACTACATGGACGACAAGAAAAAAGAGGGAAAGGCCAAAAAGAGAAAGTAAATTCGTTATGAGTGCCGTATATTACCGGGGCTGTTCTGGGAGCTTGGCCAGCTCTTTTCCGATACTTAGTATCTCATCATTTGTAAATTGGAATATCCTCTTTGTACAATCAAACCCGGCACATAATGTGGCTGTGTGCTGTTTATCGATTATTTTTCTTTTGCACAACTGCCTAAGTGATGCATTCAGCGTTTTGAGCCTGTGCTGGAATAGGGATGTAATGATGGCGCGCGTCTCCTCATCAATCATCTCTGCATTTTTTCTTGGCATAAGCTCAACAAGCATTGAATCAACCTTTGGCCTTGGCGAGAATGCAGAGCGTGGCACCACAAAATGCCTCCGTATATCAAAATAGTGCTGTACAAAAAAAGAGAGCCTGGACTTATCCTTCCCTTGTGCAGTCATCTTCTCTGCAAACTCTTTCTGGTACATCAGTACGGCCCTCTTGAAGTTCCAGTCGAGGAGCCTGAACGTGATTGCGGATGAGATATAATATGGGAGGTTGCCTACAACCACATCAATACCAACTAGGGGTTCCAAGTCGAGAAAATCGCCCACAATCACATGCACATGGCCGTTATGTGCAAACCGTTCCTTCAATGAGTGTGCAAACCTTTCGTCCTTCTCAACAAGGTATAGTGTGCTGGCCTCAAGCAACAGTTCAGACAACCGCCCGTCCCCTGGCCCTATCTCCAATACATTCTTATCTTTGCAGTCTACAATGCCTGCTTCCCTATTAAGGATAGAAAAATCCGAGATAAAATGCTGGCCAAGACTCTTCTTTTTCTCTATCATGGGTATCAATGGTACCGAGATGGTCTCACAAATAAGTAGTACTTTGATCCATTGAGCTCCTCCTCAACCCTCTGAGCCAGGAAATCAACCACTTTGTTTACGTGTATCCTTTTCTCGATGTCAGCAAAGCTCTCAAACGGCTTCTTGCCCCTCTCATCAATTATAGTGGCCATTATCTTCTTGCCGATGCCGGGAATGAGCTCAAGCTGGTGTACACGTATGTTGATGGGGCCGCTTCTGTTGAAAAAATCAACAAACTCTTTCTCACGCGAGGAGATCACCTTGATGATAACCTCGCGGAGGCTGCTCCTTGAGGTAGATGTGATCTCGGAAAATGAGATGCGGCCGACTATGCTCGCAATCTTATCCCTCTCGCCCTTGCCCACATAAACCTTATCTCCAATCGTAAGCGCAACCCCGACCTTTGGGTATGCTTCAAGCAATGTGAAGAATTTCTCGCCTAAGAGTTGGACCACAGGCTGTCTTTTGGGGTCATCTGACTTGCCGTACGGCAGGAAGTCAAGAACATATGCATATTCTTCCATCTGTTTATCGGCCATAGGTCTTTCCTGCCCATCCAAAATTATCCCCTCCTACAATGCTGAAACTATCTCAAGGACCTGTTTCGCCTGTGCGCTCGTAAGATCCCTCTTCTCCTGCTGGAAGATGAGCTTCACTTCAACCTCACTCTTCGGGAGCAGGTCCACTACCTTGACAGCCATCGCCTCAGACATGAACGGCAGTTCCAAAAGCTTTGCAATAAGCTCGTGCGATTTCTCAACACTCAAGTGCCCAAACTTCTTGGCATACTCAAGAGCGCCCTTCTGTTCAAACCCGAGCTCACCCGCCTTCTCACGCTCCTCCAGCATCTGGGCTACCTCTGATAGTGAAACAACCCTATTGCTCTTTATCTCCTTTCCTAGCATAATCACACACTTTATTGTACAGCGTCCAGATGGACAGGCCTTGATATGAGGCGCTTGAGCATATTGCCGTCTTTTATCTCAACCACGTAAGAGCCTCCCTGTTCACCAACGATAACACCGTGCCTCCCGCGGTACCTTGGGTGCGGCATACCTGGATGGCCCGGCTTCACATTAATGACCACACGGTCGCCCTCCCTGAACTGCTTAAATATGCCTGTGGTGCCTATCCTGCCCTTTGACTTGAGCTTGCGCGTGAATGTTGATAAAGCGCCCCTCGATCTTTTAACCATAATCATGCACCGTCTGAATCATGCCAGACGCCTTAGTAGTTGAGCCAAAAAACCTTTTTAAGGTTATGTTGACTATTTCTGTATAACGGTTTAAAAAGGTGAAAATGATGCCTAAAGTCAAGAAAATACCGCAACCTAAGTTTAGGATCGAGAATATTGTTGCATCGGCCAGCTTGAACGTCGAGCTCGACCTCTACTCCATAGCGATGGAAGTTGAGGATGTCGAATATGAACCCGAGCAGTTCCCAGGCGCAATACTCAAGTTGAGGGACCCAAAGGCATCGCTCCTGCTTTTCAAGAACGGCAAGATTATATGCACGGGTGGGAAGAGCGAGGAGGAGGTCAGGAACGCCATAATGAGGGCGATTAAGATCTTAACACCATACATAAAGTAAATCCCCAAAATGGGGTTTATACACAGCCTTTTATCCGCCGCAATTCGTTATTTCATCAACCTCTCGTGAAGGGATAGTGCCAGCAGGGGGAATGCCAGTGACGCCTCGCTATTTACCAGCACGTGTTTCGATGATGCCTTGATCTTGCCCCAGCTTATCGCCTCCCGCGGGTATGCACCGCTCAATGATGCATCATACTCCTGTGCAGTCGATATATAAACCGCCCTATCAAGGCCTTCCCTCAATAGGTTTACGCCTATTGTGTGATGCTTTGCCAGCCCGCCCCCCATTATGAGCGCACCCGTCCTCTTTGCATTGAGTGTTATGTTAGCCAGGTCCTTCATATCCGCGAGTACATCAACCGCAAAGTTATGGTGTCTCTGCCTGTAGAAATAGAGTTGCAACCCCAGCGCACCATCAGTTATGGCTGGGCAGAATACCTGTGTCCCAACATCCCTTGCGGCCCTGAGTATTGAATTGCGGTCGTTTATGTTATCGGTGAGTGCGCCTACCAGCTGGTTTATCCCCACTGGTTTCCCAACATCCAGTTTTTCGAAAACTGGTTTTACAAACCCCTCAAACTGCTCGTACCTCTCGTTCGGCACGAATATGTTCCCTATCCTGTTTATGCCCTCCTCCCGCAATTCCTTATCATCTGCATAAAATGTCCCCACGTAGAAGTCGCCCATTGACTTCATTATATCCTCTTCGATTGCGCCCACTGTGGTTATTATCACCTTTGGCTTGGCGTCTCTGATAAACTGTGCGGCAACCTCTCGCAGGCCAGAGCTTATGATATTGGATGTGAATGAGAAGAATAGCACATTTTCCTTGTCCTGCACCATCGCCCACAGCAATTCATCTGCAATCGAAAGGTTGGTGGCTTGTATGCCAATATAGCGGTATGCCTTAAGCAAATCAGAAAACGAACGGATGTTATCTAAATTGAACCCACGTATTGCTTCCATAAAGAAGTTTAACAGACAAAAAATATTAACTTAAAGAACAAAAAACTCAAAGT
>DYJQ01000043.1 GCA_020723045.1 Candidatus Micrarchaeum sp. | reverse complement strand
AGCTGATTGAAAACGTGAACAACGCACTTGAAACATATAAGAGCATATTTCGGGAGCAGCTCAGCAAATCTAACGTCCCTGAGGATATTAAGTCAAAGTACGAAGAGTATAGTAATGAGTTATTCACCAACTCAAACTATTTTGATGCAAAACACATAACCGCCGCACTCCAGCTCACTAGTGGAATGGGTCTCAACGACCAGATATTATTAGAGACAGTGCTCAACTTGCACAGGATCAAGTCATTGCACTACTCGCTCCTGCCATCCTATGTTGTAAATGTGCATCAGAAGATACTGGAGAAGAGCGGAAGCGCAACCGATGCAACCACACTACTGCGGCTGTTCAGGGAGAATACGGAGTGGAGGGTGAAGATGCCAACTGCACAGAGTATAAAGTATATGTACGATGTTATGAAAAATGTCGGCAAGCGCCTTGATAGTGTGAAGTTTGGGTTCGATAGGTTTGAGGTTGCGGATATGTTTGCAGTAGAGAATCTGGTCACTGTGCCACTTGGGGATGCCACGCTTGCAGTCGAGCATTCCCCCTTTTTGAAGACACTGCAGGACTTTGGCAATTTTCCTACGTTCCAATTTGCGGTATGGAGGCTCGGCATACTCGCTGGCGAGGATTACAAACAGGTCTCACCTATTGAGGACGAATTCGTTAAGGGACAGTTTACTGAGAAATATAATGCAATCACACTCTATGAACATGCGAAACGTGAGCTCTCACCCAAATATTCAGCTTATGGGATTGAGCCCAACATCCTCGTTGGGTTAAGTCCAGACCGACTTGCGGCTGTGATAAACGCGGCGTTTGCTAAGCAGGATATACAGTTCACACACACTCTTTATTCCAGTAACTGGGGTGTCGGGGGTGCCATAGATGAGAGAGGGGGTGAAGCAGGGGGAAAAGTTAATTTGTTAGGTTATGGCGGTGCGTATGCGGATCTAGGCGGAACAGGCGGGACGAATTCGCTTGGGGTTGAGAGGAAGTACCCAGAGGATAAGGGTGAGGATAAAAAGAAAGAGGAGGCGGAGGCACACTTCAGATCCACGCATGAAAAGATTGGGAAGGGTAGTAGAGGGGTTGACAAGGGAAAGGTGGAGTACTGGTATAGTCACATCGAAGGGGAGACCAAAGGGAAGACAACCCATGAGTTTTTAGTAAATGAGGTGATGCACAACATTTCTGAACGGGATTCTGATATGATAGTGTTTGTGAGAATAAAGCGGATAGTGGAGGATAAAACGAAAACGGGTGAGGAGGTCAAAGCATATTATGTGAGGCCAGACGGTACTATGCAGGAATTGCACTTCTCAAACCCTGTTGAGGAATACATCAAGAAATACATGGCCGCGAGGGCAAATGTAAGCGAGGCAAGGCTCCTAGCGGTGGGTAAGACAATACCTGCAGACTTCGGGAATTATATGGGTGAGGCAGTCGCTTTTGATATGAAATCATTTGCAAATGAGAATTTTGCATTTGGTGAGATTTACAGACAAAGACCAACAGAAGAGAAAAAGCTGGAAGAGTATTACAAAAACATAACGTCATATTTTGACAGAATCTTCACTAACGAGTGGGGTGTTGCACTTGGCCACGGCTTCCTTGATAACCACGCGATCGCAGTTATGTACAGCGGCTACGTACCCAAAAACAAAGAGGAGGAGAATGAGGAAACTCGCCACTATGCGAGGCTCCAGTATTTCTACTACCCCAGCAAAGACGAAAGACTCAGTCTATATGGAATTTATGGGCTTAATGGCAATGCATTTTTTGGGGCTGAAGCATTCCTCCGGAATGTGCGTGGATTAGAAAAGATGTTTCTCCAGCTGTACGGGGGTAGTAATGCAGAGACTGTTGGAAGAGTACTTCAGAACGGCCAGCAAATAAGCAACCTCGTTGAGTTGTTTGTTAACCTGAACTTTGGGGCTCAACTTAGTGAGGAGTACAAGGGCGTGCTTAAGTTCATCCTGTTGAAGCACACGCTCCAGAAAGTCCTCCAGGAAGAAAAAACTCCGACATCGCCACTCAGTAGAGACCTTGCGCTGTACACACTCAGCAGATGGGGTAAGCTTAATGTGGGTGGGATGTACAAGAGCAGTTTGGTGTTTGATAAGCTGAGGAAGATGGAAGAAAGGTACAATGCTGAGCTCTATAAAGTCGATGGGGACAAGACCAAGGATTATAACGATCTGAAGAATCTCATAGAAAATAGGGATCAAACCGCCCAGCTGTTCGTGGCATATGATAAGAAAGTCATGGGAGGCGCGGGGGTTGTGTTTGACACCGAAGATGGACTAAAAGAAGGGAGTGGACAGGTAATCGGATACATTACGGATGATGTCTATGTGGGCACATCGATGAAGGCGAGTGTGATTGATGAAGAAACCGGCTCAGTGGTTGATGTGGTTCTTACGTTCGGCATAGATGGAAAGCTGAGAGTAGATGTGGGAACGACTTCCCCGGAATTGAGTGAAGAGTCTTTCAAGAAGTTTATAGCAAGAGTAATGTTTGCGGTTGGCTCATCAACACTCGTCTCAATCTCAGGTGGTATGCCAGAGAAGGCTGGAAAGGCTGGCGAGGTATGGGTAGGATGGAAGGATGGCACTATCACGCATTATGTCGCGATAAACGCGGCCAGCGTCGAAAACGTGACCAGCGTCGAAAAGGAGAAAGAACCTTCAGGGCTCGCAATAGCTGTGAGCGGCGGTCTAACAAAGGAGTATACAGAGGGCACACACTACTCGGGGTCATTTGACATTATATTTGCTGGGCCGACTGAATGGTTCAAGGAGAAAGATATCTCTAAGTTACTTGGGTTCCAAGCATTGTATTCAATGGGTACGACAACGATAGTTGACTATACAAAATTGAATACCGCTGTGGGCTGGCCCCCACGCGGTATACGTCCAGAAGTAACGGAACTCCGATCGATAAAGTTGGAGGATATTGCATCAAGGTTCCTATATTTCTATGGCTCGTACAATGTACGGAATATTGGCACCCGGTGATGGAGGTGATAAGAATGGGGCAAGCACAACTGAAGAAAGAAGATGATAAAATAAAAATTGAAGAGACGACGAAAGGATGGATGAAGATAAGCGTAAACAAAGGATTGATGGAGAAAGCGTGGGAAGAGTTCAAGGCAAAAGGAAATTTCTTAGACTCATTCAAGGAGCTTGTTGAAGGGAAGGGCCTTACTGATGAGGCGATGTACAAGCTTTATAGGGACATGCATGACTATCTAGAAACAATGAGTAATGTGAATCGCATTTCCAGCATTTCCGTGGAGATCCCACTCGTTGTTGACGTCAACATCAACTATAAAGTGGACACTTCTGTATCTTCAATAGAGGAGGTGCTCCCATTAATAATCGAACAACGCAAAAACGGGGCTGTAACGCTCACTAAGAAGGGAAAAGAATACGATGGAAAAAAGTACGAAGAAGAGATGAAAAAGAATGAACCCATCACACAACAGCTTGAGAATTATTCTGAAGTTCACAAAAGAATGTCTGAAGGGTACTCTGAAATACTCACCTCAAGAATGAGTAATGATTACGAAAGGAAGGGAAATAGCCTTAGCAGTGAGATTAAGAAACTCTCAAATGAAATAATGGCGTCCAGTATGTCAGACGAGCGCAAGCTAAAGTATCTCTCTTTTCTCTCAATTGTCGAGAATGATAAGAGCTGGGCACTCTATAAGATCGCCAGGGATATATTTTACACCTGCAACGGAAATGAGCAAGTAGAAAAGAAGAAGTTAATTAAATTAGCTGCTACCATTACTGAATTCTTGCAGCCGCAAACGGGCCACATAGTCAACAACAAGACAGTTTCATTTATGTTAGCACCCTCAAAAGAGCAATTGAGCTTTGAGCCGGGCATTATGTATAGCCTTGCAGCATTGACAAGGAGCGGCATGCAAAAGCCATTATATGGAGCAGGAGGTGCGCTACATTTGGGGGAGAACCGTGACGTTGACATAAATGTGAGGCTTGGGAATATACTTAGCGGCTCAGTCGGCATATTCAGAGGGGATATGGCCGTTGGCCTTACAACGCTCCAAGTAATAAAGACTAAGAATGGGTATGACTTATTGTTTGAGTTCGGGAGGGTTGGCGGGACCGAGGGGCTCATTAAAGTACCGCTCTCTACCATACGCTCATCTCCCGGAATGCTTGCAATCCCAGCAGTCCTATCGGGCTTTAATGCAACAGTCCAAGCGGCGGGGGTCGTGCCCTATACTACACAATCGCTTCTCGTGGGAGGTGTATTGCTCAATACGTTTTATCCGCCGCAGATATCCACACTCCGTGAGCTCTTTAACTTATTTGACTATTCTGTGCCTGATGTGAAGAAGCGCAGAGAGCCCTATGAGAATTTTGAGTCCCTGAAAGAGGCTGAATACATGCTCTCGAAGGGAAAGACCAATGATGGGCTTGCGATAGTTGAGGAAGTGCTCGCCTCTTCGAAGGGGGCAATGAAAGGGTATGCACTAGCACTCGAGGATGAAGGAATAATGCAGGAGACAGTGCATTTGAGGCTTGGAGAGAGCCTAAAGCCAGGTACGGCCATCAACAAGAAAATAGTTAAGCATATGGAAAAACTCAATAAAACAATGGAAGTTCTCTCAAAAGACAACTTAGATGAGTTTTTAGAGAGCTACACTTACTTAATGACCAAATATGTACCCTACATAAATGGAAAACGGGAGTTTGTTTTCCCGCTCTATCTAAAGAACAAGAAGGAGCTTGTGGACTTCGTTAAAACAATCAACACAGCGACATATGCACTGCGCAAGCTCATATTTAATAACACTTCGCTCGTAAACCCGAAGGAAAAGGATAATATACGGTACGACCTGACTATCATCAGCTCTATAGTCAAGCTTGGCAACCCCATATTCAAACTTAACATGGCAAGAGAGTTTATGAGTGGGAAAAGCAAAGAATGGATTGACACTGATACACTCAACTATCTCAAGGCCGTATCCACCGATACCGTATACAACTTCAGAAGCATTGCCGAGTATGGCGCGATTGAGGAGATCGATACAAAACAGCTGAATTATTACCTTAATATGAAGGGAAAGTATGCAAAGTACATAACCGCAAACAAGTTCTTAAAGCATTTTATGGATATAGGAGAGCTGGCGAATACGCTTAACAACAGCCAGATTTACCAGATGGTTTCCACACTCAAGAGGCTCGAGAATACGCAGAAGAAAGAGAAGTACGAAAATGAAATAAAAGAATGGATGATTCGTAACTTCGAAATTAAGGAACAGTATGATGGCTCTGAACAGGTTGTGTTTAGTGTTAGTGGAGAATTAAAACTCATGAAAGACCTGCTTGCTAAGAGAGAGAATGATATTGAGAAAGTGAAAAAAGAGAAGAGTGATGATGATAAGGAAATAAACGAGCTGTTTAAGGAGGAGCCTAAACTGCCGTTAAAGAAAAAGCTCAAGGACCTAAACAAGCAGCTTGTTAAGAGAGTAGAGAACCTTTATAACCAGTTCAAGAACGGTGTCAAGCCAGAGGTATATACCGTACTGCTCAATACACTAGAGAGTATGATAACAGAGACTGATGGGCTCTCGCTTGCAACAAATGACAAAGATGAAAGGGATATGCTTGATGACATTAAGGAATATCTTACCAAGCGCAGGGATGGGCTGAAGAAATGCCTAGATAATATGGATAAACTTGCCTACATGGAATCTGCATACGAAGAGGATAAAGATATCTATGAGAGAGCGGTCAAACTTTATGAAGACGCAAAGGGGGAGCTCAAAAAACGCACACCAGTCAAGAAAATAATGTTAACCCCAAC
>DYJQ01000042.1 GCA_020723045.1 Candidatus Micrarchaeum sp. | reverse complement strand
GCCTACAATTTGTCGCCAAGGGCGACAATTCCGCCCCCACACTTTTGCCTCTGGCAAAAGGTGGCACCATTTGCTCACGCAAATGCGTGCTCCCAGGTAGTTTTTGCTCCGCAAAAACACGAAGCAAGCTTCGAGAAATTAATGGGATAACTAAATCTCTTTTGCGATCTTCTTTGTCTTGGACACCAGCTCGTTCAGCGACCTTTTAATGATCTCACGCGGGCTCATCTGCCCAAAACTCTCTACTATGAAATCGTACTCGCCCTCCTCTTCATAACTATACGACACGATCCCAGCCTGGAACTTGGCATGCATTCTACCCATACCCTTCTTTGCAATACCCTCAATCCTCAGCACCTGTTTGCTGCCCAACTCCACCAACGGTATATTGCCGTTTGCAACACCAACCTTGGGGTTGTTGCTCTCAAGCGAAGATGAGAGGACGGTGAGCGGCCCCTCAACATTAAGGCTGAACAGCACCTCATCTTCGAACTTATCCGGTGTTGATATGGGTATAAGGCCAACCCTATTTGCGATATACTCATCAAAAAACGCAGAGTTGTTCTCGTACACGGTTATCTTATCGATAGCATAGACAGGAAGCTGGCCCATGGCGGTCCTGCGGATTGCATTGGCAAATGGGACTGAGACGCCCTTCAACTTGAAGGACATCCTATTTCCCTTCTCTTCAACATTTGTGATGCTGATCTTAGCCATTGTTGCAACCCCCTTACACTCTTCTTCCTCTTCGGCCGCCCGGCCTCTTAGTCGTGTCCGTAGGTATTGGCGTTACATCATCAATCCTCAGTATCTTAAGTCCAGACCTTGCAAGCGCTCTCACTACTGCCTGTGCGCCAGACCCAGGCGTTTTCGAGTGGTGGCCTCCCTTTGCCCTTATGCGTATGTAAAGATTGCTTATCCCCTTCTCTTTAGCCTGCTCTGCGGCCTTGAATGCAGCCTGCATCGCCGCGTACGGCGAGCCTTTTGACCTATCATTTTTCACGATAATACCGCCGCTGCATTTTGCAATCGTCTCGGCACCGCTCAGGTCGGTAAGCGTTATGAGCGTATTGTTTTTTGAGGAGAATACATGGGCTATCGCTGCCCTCTTTTCTTCAGCCATCATTCCTCACCCTTTACCTCTTCTTTCGTTTCGGCCGGCGCATCTTTCACTTCAACCTTCGGCGCTATGTCAATGTGCTTGTAATAACCTATACCATCCTCTTCACTGAGCGGAACAATATACCCAGGTACTGTAACCCTCTTGCCGTTAATCGCCACGTAACCGTGTACAATGAGTTGTCTCGCCTGTTTTATGCTTCTCGCAAGGCCCTTTTTATATACACGTGTTTGCAGTCTTCTTTCAAGTATATCCCTGATGTCCAGCGCTAGGAGGTCATCGAGTGTGCTCTCCTTATCCTCCTTCTGTTTCAATATGCCATATCTCTTGACCCTTGCAAGTATCTGCTCCCTCACCTTATTGCCTGCAGAACCGATTGCGAGCAGTTTCCTTGCATTTCCGCGTATGTTCCTGAGCCTCGCCCTAGCCTTCCACACCTCAAGTGCGCTCTTAAGCCCGTACTCCTCCCTGAGCGCTCTCTCCTCTTCGATCCTTTTGAGGTCCCACATTATTGAGGGGGTGGCATATTTCTTCCTAGATTTCTTTGGGTCTCCCATAGAGCGTCACCTACTTTTTCTCCTCCTTTTTAGCCGCTGGCGCTGATGTCTCGCCCGGCTTGAGCTTCTTCTTCACGACACCCACTGAGCCTCCTCTCCTTCCGCTCGTCCTCGTCCTCTGTCCTCTCACCTTCTTCCTGTACATGTGGCTTATGCCGCGCCACGTCCTTGTCTTTATATCCCTGTCAACATCCTGCTTAACCGCGAAATCAAGGTCGCTGCTTATCAAGTGCATATCCTTGCCGCTTGAATACTCCCGTCTCCTGTTAACCATGTATGAAGGTATGCCATTCTCGAGCGGTTTTGTGATTATCTCCTCAATCTCGCCCACCTGCGCGTCTGTGAGTTTTCCTACCGGGGCGTTTATGTCGAGGCCAGTTTTCTGCGCCGTAACATCCGCGCATATCAGTGCGTATCTCTTCCCAACACCCTTTACGTGGTAGAGTGCTTTCCAGAGCGGTACGTGCCCCTTAACATCCTTACCAGCTATGCGGATGATGCCACGCATATCCTCAGCAATCTTATCAGCCTTCTCAGGCTTCTCAACCCTCTTTTGGCCCTCCTTCTTCTCGGAAGGCGCATTTTCTCTCTTTTGGGATTTATCCTTCTCCTTTGCCAACGTCTCACCTGTATTTTTGTTCTAGTCTAGCCCACTGCGGGAAGTATCTCTCCTCTCTACAATACAACAACAGCAGGGTCACAAACTCTCTCAGAACGAGAAAGACGCCATAACGACGCGACTAACTTTAGGTTGCGATTATTTTTTAAACTTAACTCCCACCGTTAGCGCCCGTCCATCGTGTGGTCGAAACTGTTTTTAAGGTTTAGTTTGCCAAATGGTTGCATGGGGTGAAAAGACCATCAACAACGGCCCTATGCTGACGCTTTTGCGCAGCAAAGCCCCCCCACGCGCCAGCACTGCATTCGCATTGCGAAAATGCTCATGCAGACAGAGCCGACAAATACATCCACATGCCGAGGTGGCGGAATCCGGTAACGCGTACGCCTGGAGAGTGTATTTAATCGCATGCTTGTAAGCGTATCCCCTCACGGGGTTAGGAGTTCAAATCTCCTCCTCGGCGTTTGTGATTGCACATGGCACCACGATTGTTTGTGTACATGCCGGCATACAATGTCATGCGCCAGATCGGGCCATTGATTACGGCGCTTGACTCAATGCAATGCTCAAGAGCTCAAAGCGCATACAGGATTATAGGATAATCTGTGTCAACGATGGCAGTTCAGATGGCACGAAGGAGTTGTTGGATGAATTGTCTCATGCATTTTCCCATCTTGAAGTAATACATCTCAAGAGAAATCAAGGCCCTGCACAGGCCACCCTTGCAGGGATGGCACGTGTTGCCGAGCTTGCGAGAGAGGAGGATATAGCAGTCCGCATGGATGCGGATTATGAGCATGATCCTCAAGATATACCGCGATTGCTCTCAGTGATGGGCGGCCCAACGGTGCAGATGTGCTTTGCGTATCTTACCCCTACGATTAGACGCGGGCTTGCATTCTATCTCCTCCATCAATTCATTGGCGGCTATGAAAACCAAAAGCCGCGATGAGTACGAACGGCTCTATTCCTCATTCATGTATCACATTGATATCTACATTGCTTGCATCCAAGAGGGGAAGGGTTGAATTTGTAAAGGCAAGCCCCATAAAAGAGGAATGGATCGTCAAGATTTATCTCATTCATCATACGGCGGAAGCCATCGATTAAGCTTTAAAAAGTTAATCTGCTTATATTGCCCATTCCCGGCCGTCATGGCTGTGGAGGGAAATGTTTATATAACAGAACTCTATCTAATGGTGAGCATATGGGTTTGAGACCTGCAAAAACTGTACGCGATAACAGAGGGCCAGCGTGGACTAGGTATTCCAAGAAGAAGCCCAGGAAGTCCTTTGTCAAATCAATGCCGCACAAGAACCTCAACACGTTTGAGACGGGTGTGGTGAAAGAGGATTATGACTTGAGGGCGCTCTTGGTTGCGCAGGATGACACTCTGCTTGTGCGCGATAATGCCATTGAGGCTGCAAGACAGTCTGCGAGCAGGCACTTGGAGAAATTCGTTCTCGGGAACTATAAGTTCTGGGTGAGGAAGTACCCGCACCATGTAGTGCGTGAGAATGGTATGCTCTCAGGTGCAGGTGCCGACCGTCTTTCCAAAGGGATGAGAAAATCGTTCGGCAAGCCGAGCGACCTTGCTGCACGCATTAATAAGAGGGATATCATCTTTGAGGTAAAGACATACAGCCGGTTCGCAAATACCGTCTCGGAGGCGTTCAGGAAGGCTAGCCACAAGATGTCCGGCAGTTACAGGATCGTGCTTGAGCCCATTGGTGGTAAGGTACAATGACTGATATATCGACTGATGTTGATAGGATTCTTGATTATGTAAGGGAAAGGAGGCGCGCAGAGCTGATCGAGGTTGCGCGTGCTCTCAGCATACGCGCCGGCGATGTTGATAAGTGGGCTAGGCTGCTTGAGCGGGAGGGCTTGATTCAGATTGAGTACAATCTCACGAAGATGTACATAATCTGGGCAGGCCGTGATTCGGTTGACGAGACAACCCATGTTTTTGAATCAGCAAGGAGAGAGGGCAGGAAAGATCGCGAGCCGCAAAAGCCAGCTCCAGTCAGTGCTCAACATAAATCTCATTTTGAAAAGTTCAGTGAGAAAAAGAGGGAGCTTGAGGCTCTTGTCCTCCCAAAGCCCGTTGCCACTGGCGTTGCAAACGCAAAGGCCAAGATTTCCGAAAAGGCAAAATCAAAGATGCAAGAGGATGCCAAGGCCAAACCCAAACAGTCAATTGTAGAAGAGAAGTCAGAGCAGAAACCACAAAAGCAGGCTAGTGAACCTGAGTCGAAACCATCCGGCGGGTTTGTAATGTTCAAGATGCTTTTACCCCAAAAGCAGGAGAGGGGGGAGAAGGTTGTTGCCAAGATTGACCCAAAACTAACGGTAACGCCGCAGGCTGGGAATCTCGACATGGCCAAGGCCAACGAGCTTTCACTTATGCTCAAGAATAAGGTTGAGGCCATAAACAATATCGTAGCCGAGATCTCTGACTTGAAGGCTGAACGCGAAAAGCTTTACACGAACGAGTATGCACCACTTATCGCGCGTTTTGACGGCCAGCTTTCATCCCTCAGCGAGAAGCTTGCTGAGAGGGAGGCGGCGGTTTTAGCACTCAAGAAGCGCATAATCGAGCTCCCGGATGCCGTTGCCAAGACGGAGATAGAGTTGCAGGATTCTGGCAAGACGCTTGCGTCCGTTGAGGCGGAATATTCACGCCAGCTTAATGAGATCTCACGCATAAAGGGTGAGATTAGCGGTGCGCGTGAGGGTATAAGATCGGAGCTTGCACTCTCAAAGAATACATTAAAGGCATGTATTGATGCGCTCTCATCCGTTGAGGGGGGCATTTCATCTGTAGGTGCGGTAAAGGAGCAGGCGCAGAAGTATATTGCGGAGGCAAGGAAGAAGATTGACGAGGAGCAGGCAGTCGTTGAGAAGATGGCTGCGCTTGTTGATGGTTCTCAATTACAGCTTGATGAGCTCAAGGAGATGCTTGACGGGATAATGGAGCGCGCACGCTCTGCTGATGCCATGCTCAAATTGGTTGAATCCTATGATGCAAAGCTCGCTGATGCGGAGAAGACTATCGCGCAGGTTGAGGATGTGTACAACAGAAAGGTCGCTGAACTCAAGAACGTGGCAGAAACCCGTGAGAGCGAGATAAATTCACTGCGAATGGAGATAGAGCGTGGATGGATGCAGAAATACCTGGCCGAGCTCAACAGGATAAGCAAGGAGAGCGAGCATGAGGCCAATGCACTCATGGAGAAGGATGGCGATATTGAGCTCCGGCTCAAGACTGGGAGGGAACGGCTTCAGCAACTCTTGAATGAGAGCAGGGAGCTTTCGAAGAAGTTTGAGGAGAGCGTATAACATTTTAAGTTTTTATCCTTTGTTTGATTAATTCTAATTATGATACCTTTGTCAATGCCATCTATTACCAAGGAGGAGACGGATGCACTGCTCAATGCGGTAAACGACAAGTATGTGCTTGGTGAAAACGTCTACAAGTTTGAGGAGGAATTTGCGCGGTACATCGGAGTCAGGCACGCAGTGAGCCTCAACTCTGGGGGTTCGGGGCTCTTCCTTGCACAGCTTGCAGCTGGAATCAAGGGAGAAGTCGTGGTCCCTGCGATGACCTTCATTGCGACATCAAATTCAGTGCTCCACGCCGGTCTAAAACCCATCTTCTGCGATATCTCACCTGTAAGTTACAATATTGATTCATCCAAAATCCAGAAAAATGCGAAGGCAATTATTCCGGTGCATCTCTATGGCAATCCCGTCGATATGGCTGAGCTTCGCGATAAGTTCCCTGACTCATTCATATTGGAAGATGCATGCCAGGCGCATGGCTCGACTCTTGGCAACAAGAAAATAGGCTCTTTTGGAGATGCAGCGGTTTTCAGCTTTTATCCTTCAAAAAATATGACTGTCATGGGCGAT
>DYJQ01000041.1 GCA_020723045.1 Candidatus Micrarchaeum sp. | reverse complement strand
GTAGATATGTAAATCTTTAAATATATGTTAATGGTAAAGATAGGCCTATGAGAATGGGGCCACTGGAAGATAAAGCAACTCAAGACGTTAAAACGGCGTCTACTCAAAAGAAAGCCCCATGGTACAAGAGGGCATTCAACCGCATGTTCGGCAGAAAGCCACCGGTAGAGGCCAATAGGACAAACATATATGAAAGGATAGACAAGAAAATATGGCCCGTCCTCTACAGGGCAACCCATGACCTGCATGGCGAGAGCATAACAGATGAGGACAGCACGATGAGAGTGCTCCACTTGCTTTTCAAGAACATAACCGGCATAGAGAAATTAAACATATACTTTTTTGATGATAAGGACAACTCGTTAGACCCGTTTCTTACGTATGGGATGGTAGACGGTTGCATCACATACGAGCCGCTTACTGAGGTGCCGCGTATACTCAACACCCTTGTCTCCGGCGAGAATTCAAGGGGCATATACTGGAATGATGCCATAAACTCTTTCTATCAATTCAATCTTGTTCCACAGGATGTAATGGTCGAGAGAAGCCCACTAAGCAACTTTGCTGAAATGCATAACAGCGGCATAATCGTGCCACTCATCCTCAAAAGGAGGCTATACGGCTTCATAGAGATGTATGGGCACGGCGTGCGTTTCGATGGGGATAAATGTAAGGAGCCTTACAGCCTCATGCTCTATGCAACAGACGTTGCAAGGGCGTTGTGTACACACCTCACTATGCAGACAGACCAACTCACAAAGCTCGGCATGAAATGGCTGTTTGAGTATGACCTGCAAAAGATGGTATCGAGAAACATCAGTAAAAAACAGGACCTGTGCCTTGTATATGTTGACGGGGACGATTTCAAGAGAGTCAATGATACTCACGGCCACTCCGCTGGCGATTCGGTACTTAAGCATATTGGGAAGCGGATTATATCCTCCACACGCTCAAATGAGAGGAACGTTTACAGAATTGGAGGGGAGGAATTCGCCATCATCTTGGAAACTAGTATGGAGAATGCAATAAAGGTCGCAAAGAGGATAGCACACAACACAAGCGCCTCTCCAATACATGTAAGGGATATGAATGGGGCGACGCAGCTTATAACAATGACAGTTAGTATAGGCATTGCGGACCTGCACACGCTCGGTGCTGATGTTTCCAAAGAGAAGATGTTTGATGTGTGTGAAAAGCTCAAGGAAAATGCAGATGCGGCTATGTATGCTGCAAAACAATTTGGAAAGAACTGTATCGTCACGCTGACCAATAGAGAGACAACACCAGTTGATTGTGAAATGAGAGATGCAGAAGGCCATAATCTTGTATACATTAAGATAAAATAAGATGCATTTCTAATTATTCCATGGACCTTGATATACTTGCAAGAAAGGCGATCAGCTTGGCTGAGGGGGTTGAGTATTCAACATTCAGCACTTCTGTAGATATAACAGACGAGTTGTTGAAAGAGGAAGAGAACGGGTTTAAGAGCGCAGGGGTGTTCGGCAAGGTGGCGGTGAAAACAAGAATCAACCGTGAATTCAGGGAGCTTATTGAGAAGCAGAGCGGGAAGAAACAGGATAAAGATGGTGATGTAAACTTTATGCTACACGTTGCGGGGCCTACTGTCTCCGTCACGATAAACCCGCTGTTTCTTTTATGCAAGTATAACAAACTCTCGCGTGAGCTTTCACAAACGAGGTGGGATAAGTACAAATCTGTTGAGGGATACGTTGTCGATGCGGCTATGGAGATGTTTGGATGCTCAAATGCATTCCTGCACGGTGCAGGCAGGGAGGATGTTGATGTGAGGATGCTGGGTGATGGCAGGCTGTGTGTTGTCGAGATTGTTGAGCCCAAAAATAGGAATGTTGACCTGAGAGAGTATGAACGCAGAGTGAATGAAATATCCAACGGCGCGGTAGAGCTTCATGTGATTAGGCCAGTAGGGCGTGAGTATGTATGGATTGTGAAGGAGGCCGGTTTTGTAAAGGAATATGAAGCGAAAGTTGAGTTTGAGCGGGAGGTAAGTGATGAGGAATTGAAACGGATATGCCATATAGATAGGATAGAACAGCAGACCCCACTTAGGGTGAAGCACAGGCGCGCGGATTTGGAGAGAATAAGGAGGATATATGAAATAGAGTGTATAGAAAGGCAGGCAAACACTGCAAGGTTTAAGATAAAAACCGAGGCGGGGACGTACATAAAGGAGCTTGTAACAAGTGATGGGGGAAGGACACGGCCAAGCTTTGCAGGCACGGTTGGGTGCAATGCAAAGTGCGTCTCATTGGATGTTATAAAAGTATATGAGTATATTTCAGAGTGGTGGTAGTGTTGTTTGAGTTGGTTGGGTTTGGGATAGCGATACTGTTCCTTGCAGTTGCGGCATACTTTGACATATTCAACAAAAGGATAGTGCCGGACTGGCTCTCATACGCATTTATTGTGATAGCACTTGCATTCTCGCTCTTCACAGAAGGCATCGTTCCACTAAAAATTGGCGTGGCAGTTGCTGTGTTCGCACTAGGCTACCTTATTTATAGAGTGGGCTATGTAGGCGGTGCTGACGTGTTCTTCCTAAGCGGGCTGGCGCTGTTATTACCGTTGATGATAGAGGGCACACCCACACTGATATACATCCTGCTAATCTCGACAATCGTAATGGCAGTATTTCTTGAGTTGCAATTCTTCGCGAGCGGTACTGCGTTCAAGCCGCGTATCGAAGAGAAGGTTACAGCGGCTGTATGGGTAGCGGGCTACGGTGTGATTGCATACATGCTCTATACCTTGGGGTTGGCCGAGTTGGCGGCAGTCGCAGTATTGGTAGGCATTATCTCTTCAGTGTTTGCGCTCATAAAGAGGGACCTGAGCAGGAGCCTGATAACGTGGGTAAAGCCAAGAGAGATAATCGAGGAGGATATACTGGCAATGGATGAGATGGATAAAAAAATCATTGACAGGCTCGGGCTCGAGAGATTGCTCACAAAAGAGATGATTGCAAGGCTCAAGAAAGCAAAGGTTGCGAAAGTCCCTGTTTACGGTAAACTGCCCCCATATTTGCCGTTCATACTGCTGGGGGTAATTGGTGCATTTGCAGCATCCACAGTGGCCGCGCACCACATTTAATTCATGGGAGAACTTTGCCGCTCTCAATTTTATTTTTTACATACTCGCCCACGAAGGTGAGCTTCTGGCCCTGCAAGGCATCCTGCTCCAGCTTCTTCCTCGTCTTGAGGACTATGTCAAGCTCCTCAACCCACTCCTTGTGCCGTGCAATCCACGGATATGATTTCATCTCCTCAGCACGCTTTATGTCAACATCCTTGGCATTGATTGTGAGCTTCTTGAGGAAATCATAATTCTGTAAATCAGACATCGTGACGCCAATGAACCGAGCCTCAGGTGTTGCAAGGCTTTTGTTGAGGAATGCAAGGTTCATCGAGCCTGTCTTTATGGCCCAGTATATGTACCATCCCCATGCATCGCAGTCTGTAAACACATAAATGGGCAGCTTCATATCGGCTAATTTGCGGATGAGCCTTCTCGTACCGCGCGATGCCTGGCCCTTTGGCGTTATCAAAATACAATTATTTTTCTTCCAGAACTTGTCCTCGTTAAGCCTCTGCCAGAGCGCGTCCTTCTCCACCACAAGCACATAGTCTGCATTCACATCCACAAATTCCATACCGTTGTCAACATCGCTTGGGATCATCCATCCAGAACGGCCCTGTTTTGACGCATCAATCACGCTCTCCTCACCGCCGAACTTATCGCGTATGATCATATTGCCTGCCACTACACCCTTCCTATCAGTTGAGAGGTTGAAGTCCTCGCGCTTCAAATCAAGGGATGCCTCAAGGTCCTCAATGAGCGGGTTGGATTCTGACTGCTCCTCGAAAAGGTCCTCATCAAGGTCCTCGCCTAGGCTGAACTTGAGCTGGTAGTAGAGGCCTCTGATTGAAGTATGAAGGCCCTGCTCCAAGAAGGATTTGAGTTTTGAGGCAATCGCAACTGTCTGCATGAATTTCTTAGCCTGCGATACGTGCACAAACGTCCTCTTCTCTTTCTTATCGCCAAGCGTGAGCGTACCCACTTCCTCCTTGAAAAAAATATTCGAGCGGCTACGCACCGGTGTATAAAACGAGGGGGAATGCTCCATTTGTATATCCTGCACAATGTCCCTTCCCAAACCCACAAGCTTATTGAGTGGAACTTCTGATGCATTTTCTGATGTCTCCTTCTTTGCCATAAATATCACCCATTCATATGTATAATGCGAGTATCACATATCCTCCTCATCAAACTCTATCTTATTCTCCGCGGTCTCCCCAGCCTCACTCTCAGACTCCTCGATCATAATCTCCCTTGTCTTGTGCTCCTCGTTCTCTTCAGCCTCCTCTGCTTTAAACCTTGTGAACACCACAGCAGTCAGCTTCTTCTCGAGCTCCTCACTCGTGCCAGTGTTGGCCAGCAACGGCAGGTCAACCGCAAGCTGGTGTATATACCTCATTATCGCCTTCCTCTTCGCCTCTTTCCTCTCCTCACGCACCTTGCCGGATAGATACCTCTGCACATCCCTTGCAACATCCATCACCGCGAATTTTATCTCATCAAATACCTCTGGCTCCGATGAGATGGACTGTTTGCCTGCGCCCGTGTATGGAACAAATGCGGACACGAAGTTTACGAATACTGTTATTGGGGCATTATCAAAATCTCTTATCTCATACCTCTTCCAGTCAACAGCCCGCACAGCCTTTGCAACTGCACAACCGCCTGCATCAAAAAGGAGGGGGGAACGGTTGGCAAACCGCATTATCTCGGTGCTTATGCCGCTCTCTGTGTGCTTGCCCGCACTACCGCCGTATGCTATTGCCGCCTCAACAATGAATGGGACGCCACCACTATAAACCTTTGGCGGCCGCGACCTCACGGAGAGGTATTCGGGTTTGAGCAGGCTGCGCAACGCAACATCAATCTGTTCATTCCCTATGGACCGCAGGCCATCTGCGGATGGTGCAACCCATTTTATTTTCTTGAATGCATTAACAAGCCTGCGTGCATCATTCCACGTAATATTCTGCGGTGGCTGATCAAAATCAAAATCTGGCATTACTACCTTGAGCTCATCCACCTTTGATGGCGTGACGCGCGCAAGCTCTGATGTGAGGAATGAGCCCACCTTCCTTGCGGGGGAGATGCGCATCATCTCATAAAGCACGTGCGGCTCAACACCGAGCGGGTGGGGTTGTACTTCATGCGGCCTGTCAGGAAGCATTTGTGACACACGCGGAAAACGTACCTTTTTGCCGGCAGGGTCAACAAAGTATATCTCAGCATGTGGGTTCGCGATTGCGGTCCTCTTTAAATACTCTAACGGGCTGTACTCGCTCCTATCATACTTGACATCAGCGAACTCTGCAGTTACCTCAAGCCCCCTAAAGTCGCCTTCATACTCAGTAACATCTGAAATGAGGGGCGCATTCGTCTTTACATTCACAGAAACGTTGCACTCGTAAATCATACCGTTGCCCGTAGAGGAGCGCACGTGTATTGGCTTGCCGCTCGTCAGCTGGGCAAACATCGTGCACCCAGTCGCGCCAATACCCTGCTGGCCCCTCTGTTGCATATACCTGTGAAACTTCGTCCCAGAAAGCATTTGGCCAAGCGCTCTCCCTATATGGCTCTTGGGTATGCCCGGGCCGTTATCGCTCACTTTTACAAGCATGTGCTCTTCAGGCAGCTCTGTAATCTTGACCGTCAAGTCTGGCAGTATGCCTGCCTCTTCGCACGCGTCAAGGCTGTTGGTCACATACTCATGTATAACTGTTGTGAGAGAACGCAACTTGCCAGAGAAGCCGAGCATCTGCTTGTTCTTGGTGAAGAACTCTGCTACTGAATGCTCCTTGAACTCCTCAAAAATATCGTCAGCATGTTTTGGCGAAACCATCTCGCCATTTTCATTTTCGTTACCATCTGGCATACACATCCACTCCACTAAACGTGTCCTCCATACAATCGCCAATAAAATAGCGCAAACACCCACTAATCATTCCAGAGCTTCATCCGGGCTTCCTTAATCTTCCTTCTGCCGGCCTCCAGCAGGCGGTACACCTTTTTGTGGGGTGAGCCGCGTATGATCGCATTTATCGCATCGGATGCCAGCCCCACTCCTTCGGGCATTCCTATTATGAGTATTTTATTATCTGAAATGGTTATATTGGTTTCAGTTATCTCTTCCATTATCCGCTTTGTCTTCCCATTGGTGCCTATGATGCGGCTTAGCACCCTGTGAATGTCTTCCTTGGACCCTAAAACCTCGCTTAAATCAACTATTTTGAGCACAAAGCTGTCAGAAAAAAGCGAGAGAGCCGCATCCTGAAACCTCTGCTCCTTTATACCGAGCACTACTGCCGTGAGTACGTCCTTCGCCTTGAGCTCTATATATGGGTCATCACACCCATACTCAAGCGACTCGTTCTCCCGATCCAGCTTTATGGAAATACCTCTCTCCATAAGACCTTTTACCACCTTGGGTGTTATCTTGTCAAAGCCGTCCTTTCCGACGCTAATTATCCGCACGTATAATTCAAAAGTCCAAGGTTTATATGTTTTAAGTTTAGCGTTCAGAATAAAAAATAAAAAACCAAAAAATAGAGAATCCAAAACTAACGAGCGTTAGTGCTTAGAATCTGGGTTTATGCTTCCTGTAGCAGTCCCTGCAGTACACGGGCCTGCCTTCCTTGGGTTCAAAGGGAACCTGGCACGGCGCTCCGCAGTCGGAGCACTTCGCGTCCCACATCTTTCTATCCATTTTCTCATCTCTTTTGCTTTCTAAAAAAAGCCCTTGCGGTCTTTTTCTTAGCTATTTAATTAGTGGG